>JAFXIZ010000031.1 GCA_017532725.1 Bacteroidaceae bacterium | reverse complement strand
GGTTAGAAAAAAACTTCTTACCTTTGCACTCGCTTACGAAAAGTAAGGGCGTTTAGCTCAGCTGGTTTAGAGCATCTGCCTTACAAGCAGAGGGTCGGCGGTTCGAATCCGTCAACGCCCACACAAGAATGAAAGACCTTTCTATTGTACAGAAGGGTCTTTTTTTATGCATATTATCAACCTTATTGTTCTGCCCACTATGAAATCGTATGGCATTATAGCGTTTGTCGCTGCATTTATGATGTTATTTACCTCTTGCAAATGTCACGAAAAGAGCGAGTATGTTAGTTATACCGATACCATCGATGTAAACGGAGTGTCGTTGTTTTATGCAGCAGAGGGTGTGGGCAAGCCTGTTATATTGTTGCACGGTAATGGTGGCAGTCATAACGACCTCGAAACAACCACACGCCAATTGGCACAAGCCGGCTATATGGTGTATGCCATCGACTCGCGAGGACAGGGCTCTAACACACCGTTGCCCGAATATCATTATAAAGATATGGCCGAAGATGTACGATGCTTTATTGAGGCCAAGGGCTTGAAGCGACCTGCTGTATTCGGATTCAGTGATGGTGGTATCATAGCCATACAACTTGAAGTAATGTATCCCGGTACTTGGAGTGCCATAACCACCGGAGGGGCAAATATATTTGTCGAAAATGCGCTTATACCTGAATTTGCAGCAACATTTCTTACGCAAGAAAATCCGGCGCCCCTTACCCGAATGCTTATGGAAGAGCCTAATATGACCGTCGATGAGGTAGCGACAATTAGTTGTCCGGCGCTGATTATGGCCGGCGAGAACGACTTGATATGCGAGGAGCATACACGCCTCATAGCCAACACCATTGCGCAAGGAGAGTGTCTTATCATACCCAATGCCGACCACGGCTCGTATATTTATCATAACACCCTTGTCGGAGAGCATATCCTCCAATTTTTTGAACGCATAGGCTATTAAAAGAACAAGTCTTTACAGTCCACAACGGTTGCGACAATTGCAAATTGACATATTTCCATAACTAAAAATTTGCAACGTACGATTTTATCTTCTATATTTGCGCTAAATATATAAAATGCGAGAATATATGAGTTTCAGCGAAGTATGTAACAAGATATTTTGGGATACAACAACCCTATACCACAAGTACGACGATGTAGATGCTGTGGTAGAAAATCCCTATGAGGAGCGCACAATAAACTATTTCTTGTTCCTCAAGAATTGGATTGATGCTGTACAATGGCACCTTGAAGATATCATCCGTAACCCCGAGATCGATCCCGTTGAGGCCTTGGCTATCAAGCGTCGCATAGACCGTAGTAACCAAGAGCGTACCGACCTTGTAGAGTTGATAGACAGTTATTTCCTCGATCAATATAAAGACGTTGCGGTTGCCGACAATGCAACAATCAACACCGAAAGTCCGGCTTGGGCTATCGACCGATTGTCTATCCTTGCATTGAAGATATACCATATGCAACAAGAGGTAGATCGTACCGATGCCGCTGCCGAGCACATCGAGGCTTGCTCTACCAAGTTGCGCGTATTGTTGCAACAACGCGAGGACTTGTCAATAGCCATCGACCAATTGCTGACCGATATAGCCGAGGGTCGCAAATATATGAAGGTGTACAAGCAGATGAAGATGTACAACGATCCCAACCTCAACCCTGTATTGTACGGCAAGAAATAAGAGCCAATTTACGCAGTAATCGTGACATCGTATAATAAGGTACTTGTAGTACGCCTATCGGCACTTGGTGATGTGGCAATGACTGTGCCACAAGTATATTCGGTGTGCCGAGCCTATCCCGAAACCACCTTCGTGATGCTTACGCAGAAGGTGGCTTCGTCGCTTTTTGTTAATGCACCATCCAACCTGCAACTGTATGTGGCCGACATCTACAATCGGCACAAAGGCATATTGGGCATTTGGCGACTCGCAAGTGAACTGAAGGCTATGGGCATTGATGCCGTAATAGACTTACACGATGTTATGCGTACGCATTTCTTGCGATTCTTGTTGCGCTTGTCGGGCAAGCCCATATATATAATAGATAAAGGCAGGATTGGTAAGAAACTGCTTACATCGCGCCATAACAAGCATCTTGTACAGTTGAAAACCTCGAGCGAGCGTTATGCCGAGGTGTTTGCACAGGCCGGATTGTCCTACAAGCCACAATTCCGTTCCCTATATGGCAATGAGCGCGGCGATTACGCCACTTTTGCATATCTTACACCTGCCAAGCAACCCGACGAAACGTGGATAGGAATAGCCCCATTTGCCAAGCACGAGGGTAAAATATACCCGATGGAACTTATGGAGAAGGTTGTGGAGCAACTCAGTGGCGAGGAGAATACTCATATATTTCTTTTTGGTGCCGGAGAACGCGAAGCCGGCATATTGGGAGCTTGGCGCGATAAATATAGCAATGTGATATCGCTTGCCGACCGTCGCAATGGTTTCCCTGTAGAACTCGCCCTTATCAGCCACTTGGATGTAATGTTGTCGATGGACTCGGCCAATATGCACTTGGCTGCATTGACCCACATCCCCGTCGTGTCGGTATGGGGTGCAACACACCGTTATGCCGGATTCTTGGGTTACGGCGTTTCACCACAACTCATTGTCGAAACATCGTTGTCGTGCCGTCCCTGCTCGGTGTTTGGCAATAAGCCCTGCTACCGAGGCGACTATGCGTGCCTACGCAATATCACACCCGAAATGATTATCGCGCGCATTCATCAAGTTATAGATAAAGTGTAAAGATACTGCTTCGAGGAGGCATTGAGTAAGTTACTGTTGCTTGAAGTAGTATGTTATCGTACCTTTTTGGGTAATATTCTTGGATGTCTTGTCAAATTGAGCCTTTTGTGCAGCCGATAGTGCTGCGCGACGCAAACTCTCGTTGGTCGTACTGCCGGCCTTAACCGATGCCGTTACTACCGTACCATTCTTATCGACCGTAATCTCTACAACCACCGTTCCCTCAATGTTGCTGTTATAAGCAGGCTTGGGCAGGCTCAAGCATCGACGGCCATCCAAACTGAAACCACCCCACCCACCAACGCCCTGATTGGTACCGGTAGGCGCATTACCCGACGGCGAGCCTTGTACACCCTCGCCCTCTCCATCGCCACGACTTGCTGCAGGAGTGTTACCTGCACCGAAGGCATTCTGCATAGCGTTATTGATACGGTTTGTTTTATCGCGTTGCTCGGCAATCAAACGCTCTTGTTCGCGACGTTCAGCCTCCTCGCGTTTGCGTTTTTCGGCCTCTTCTTTCTTCTTTTGCTTAATGGCAATACTCTCTTCACTCTCTTGAGTTATGAACTCCTCCACCTCGGGTTTGGGCTGTTCTACAACTTGCTCAGGGGTTGCGATAGGGAGTTGCTGTTCGGGATTATAAGGCTCGAAAGTGCCACTTGCCTCATCGATATTACCTATCTGCACAAACACACCACTACCCATATCGGTTGCTACCGGCTCGCTTTTCAACACAATAAAGAACAAGATACACAGCACAATACAGTGTAGCAATACAGTACCTATGAGGGCTATAGTTCTATTGCGTTGATTATCGGTCATAGTGTTATTCTCTCTCGGGTGCAGTAGCCAATACCATCTTAAGGTTGTGCTTATTGGCAAGGTCAAGAATTTTCACCACCTCGCCGTAGGGAACAGATTGGTCGGCATAAATAGCCACAAACATTTCGGGCTCACGTTCGCGAGTTTTCAACAGAAAATCGACCAAACTCTCAATATCGGTAGGTTGTTCACGCTCATTGCCAAAAGCCACATAATAGTTGAGGTTGGCATCAATTGTAACACGCGACAAGGGCTTTGCAGCGGCCTGCTGGCTGCTTTGTGGCAGATTGACCTTGATAGCATTGGGGAATACGACCGTCGATGTTACCATAAAGAATATGAGTAACAGAAATATAACGTCGGTCATAGACGCCATACTGAAATTGGGGTTTATACGATGTCTTCTTTTAATCGCCATAATGAATACCTATTTACTCAGCCGGCTCGTTGAGCAAGTCCATAAACTCCATTGTCTTTGTTTCCAATTGGTTCATTACGCCATCGACTCTGGCCACAAGATAGTTGTATGCAAAGAGGGCAATAACACCCACAACAAGACCAGCCACAGTAGTGACAAGGGCTTCGTATATACCACCCGACAGCGTGGTTATGTCGGCATTATTTCCTGCCGAAGCCATACTGTAGAAGGCGTTAATCATACCTGTCACCGTACCCAAGAAACCAATCATAGGCGCACCGGCAGCAGTTGTGGCCAACCAAGGAAAGCCTTTTTCCAATCGGGCTATCTCGATATTACCCACATTCTCAATAGCAACGAGTACGTCATTCATAGGGCGACCCAATCGCGATATACCCTTGGCAATCAATCTTGCAGCAGGAGTATCGGTCTTTTGGCACAAGCGCAGGGCAGTGTCAATCTCGCCATCGTGAATGTAGTCTTTGATACGCTCCATAAAGGTCTTATCCTCGCGAGCAGCCTTGCGAATAACCAACAATCGTTCTATGAAAACGTATATCGACAATATCGAAAGCAGCAAAAGGGGTATCATAAAAAATCCACCCTTGAGCATCAACGACCACAAATTCAGGGGCTCGGCCGTCTCAACAACCGTTTCGGCTGTGGCAGCCACCTCATTGGCTACGGCAGCAATGGTATCGACAGTATCGACCGGTATTTGTGTTTGTAATAATAGCGATAGAATTGTATGTGTCATATAATCATTTATTTAAGACATTCTTTA
This sequence comes from Bacteroidaceae bacterium, assembly GCA_017532725.1. Taxonomy (GTDB): domain Bacteria; phylum Bacteroidota; class Bacteroidia; order Bacteroidales; family Barnesiellaceae_A; genus Barnesiella_A. The sequence continues at coordinate 2,780 of JAFXIZ010000031.1, read as the reverse complement.
TAACGTGATATGGTAGTTTCAAGTCCCAGATACAAAGCATCGGCAATAAGGGCGTGACCTATTGAAACTTCGTTGAGATGAGGTACGCGCTCGTGGAAGAACTTAAGATTTTCGAGGCTTAAGTCGTGTCCGGCATTGATACCCAACCCCAAACTGTGGGCGTGCTTGGCAGCCTCAACAAAGGGGGCAACAGCCTCCTCGGGGTTGGTGGGGTACATCGCAGCATACGGCTCGGTATATAACTCTATACGGTCGGTTCCTGTCTTGGCAGCCAACGTAATGAGTTCAAGGTCGGTTCCCATAAAAATAGACGTACGAATACCTGCCGACTTGAATTGTTCGATAACCCCCACAAGGAAGTCGAAGTGTGTGCGAGTATCCCAACCCGCATTCGATGTAAGGGCATCGGGGGCATCGGGAACAAGGGTAACCTGTGCCGGACGCGCCTTCAAGACCAAATCGATGAACTGTGGAATAGGATTGCCCTCTATATTAAATTCGGTGCGCAAAGCAGGGCGCAAATCGAATACATCGGCATATCTGATATGTCGCTCATCGGGGCGAGGATGCACTGTAATACCATCGGCTCCAAATCGTTCACAATCAAGAGCCACTTGCAGAACATTAGGCACATTGCCTCCACGAGCATTACGCAAAGTGGCAATTTTATTGACATTTACACTCAGTTGGGTCATATTATTATAAATTTATCAACACACGCTTTATTTTCTCTCTGTATAGTATTTGCAAAAATACAACGACTTTTGCAAAAATGTAGAGTGTTAGCCAAAAAAAATATCTACTATTTTGTTGTTTAATGAAAAACATCTACTTTTGCGACAATAGGTGCAGGTGTTTCTGAAACCGTTAAAACGTAGAAAATGAGAGCCGGAGATATAATTTCCACCCATATATCGGTTGTTGATGTCGGTAGCACGGTGCGTGATTGCCTTGATGTCATAAATGAGAATGGGCTTGACAGTATGGTTGTTGTCAAGGACGGAGTCTATTACGGCGTCATAACCAAGCAGCAGTGTGCCGAGTGTGAGGATGCCGACACAGTATTGGGCGATATAGCCCTGCGCACACCGGCAGTGCAATCCAAAGCCCATATCATTGAGGCGTTGGGCTTGCTCACCGGCCATTCGCTACGCAATCTTGCTGTTGTCGATGTGGAGAATCACTATTTAGGCAGTATAACCTCGGCCGATGTATTACAGGCTGTTTCGACAATATGTAATGCTACGCATCCCGGAGCCGTGATAGAGTTGGAGATGTTGCCCGAAGATTATTCCATAACCGAAATTTCGCGTTTGATAGAGGATAATCATTGCAAACTTATCACGCTGTTCTCCTATCCACACCCCACTACAGGAATGCTGCACCTGCTTATTCGCACCAATTGCGAGGACGCTACAGCCATATTGCAATCATTCGAACGATACGGATATCGTGTGATAGCAACCTATTATCCTCAAGGTCGCATAGACGAGCGAGCCGAGCAGCGATTGCGCGAACTGATGTATTACTTGGAAATGTAAAGGTAAGATTATGAATATAGCCATCTTCGGGAAAAAGTATGATACTGCCGAGCGTGCAATCATACAACGCTTGTTGGATACACTTGTGCAGATGGGATGCAATATGAGTATCGAACTATCATTGTATAAACAATTGCAACAAGACACCGACTTGTTATTGCCACAAGTTGCAGTTATAGACGGGAATGAATTTAGTGCCGATATGGCGTTAAGTATAGGTGGCGACGGCACATTCCTGCACACAGCCACTTGTGTGGGCGATAAGAATATTCCTATCTTGGGTATCAATACCGGACATCTGGGCTTTCTTGCCGACCTGAGGGCAACAACATAGAAAACGATATTCGCGAAATCATTACCGGCAAATATAAGGTTGAAGAACGCACCCTGCTACAAGTCGAAGCCGATGGGTTGGAGGGTTGTTGGCCATTTGCCCTCAATGAGGTAGCCATACTCAAACAGGACAGTGCATCGATGATATCGGCGCGCACCACCATCAATGATGAGTATTTCAATACCTACCAAGCCGACGGACTCATTATAGCAACCCCTACCGGCTCAACAGCCTATGCCCTCAGCGCAGGAGGCCCTATTCTTGTACCACAGGCAGCCAATTGGGTATTGGCACCGGTAGCACCACACAGTTTTACAGTGCGCCCGTTGGTTGTTAATGACGATGTTACTATATCGCTGCAAGTGAGTTGCAGAACGGGCAAATTCTTGTTGAGTTGCGATGGTCGTTCTATACAAATGCCGGCCGAACAGATACTCACACTGCGCAAAGCACCCTTCAAGATTATGGTCGTAAAAGGTTACAACCATACATTCTCGCGCACACTGCGCAACAAACTGATGTGGGGTGTCGATAAGCGAGATTGAGCCTTATTATTCCGACAAAGTGCGCAAATGATCGGTTGCCAAGGCCAATGCTGTAGCCTTCTCATACTCATCCGATGGGAATGTATATCGTGCCAGCCTGTAGAATGGCAAGCGTTTTTCCAACATTTCAGTAACACGAGCCGGCAATTCCTCGGGCGTGCAACCCTCTACCAATGGACGTTTAACCTTGGCTACCAACAGCCTGTGACATATCACATCGACCGAACAAGATAGAAAGACTGCCACACCACGCTCATTCATATACGACATATTGTCGAAAAAACAAGGCGTTCCTCCACCGGTTGCAATGAGCACATTGTCAAACTCGCCCACCTCGCGCAACATATTACGTTCTATTTC
>JAFXIZ010000004.1 GCA_017532725.1 Bacteroidaceae bacterium | reverse complement strand
TACCACAAAAAGACGGTATAACGATGGTTTTCGACTTATTTTTTCGCAAATAAAATTCTTTATGAAATCAAATAAATAAAAAATTATTTCATCTATAGCACGCGAGCCTGCATCCGACACCTATATAGATGTGCTGTGGCGAGAAAAGTGGCGTAAACCGAGATTTGTAATAACTTTATTAGTAATAAACTTGTTAGTAATAATGTTATTACTTATCAATTCTTCGATGAAAGTTTTTTCATAAGCGATATTTGGTACTATATGTAAATCATAACGATAACAATTCGAAACGGCCGTAAACGGTAGGTGTGTAGTTGTGTTTGTAATTTACGGGTTGTATTCAATAAAATTCCGATAAAAACACTATCTTTGTGGCTAATAGGAGGGTATCATAAAAACATATCATAACGCTCTTAGTCCCCAAGTATATGAATATGAGTATCAGTTTGAAGAAACAGTTGTATTTTATTCTGTTGATAGGTGGTATTGTAATATGATTGTTCAATAAGCACTGTGCTTGTTAAGGATATGGATGAATCGACCTATATACACACGCTTATAAGTGAGGGAGAACACGTAGAGCAGGATTTTAAGTATGAAATATCCGATGCTCGCAAGATAGCCCGTACGCTGTCGGCGTTTGCCAATACGCAGGGTGGGCGATTGCTTATAGGCGTGAAGGATAATGGCAAGGTGGCCGGAGTGCGCAGTGATGAGGAGATGTATATGATAGAGGCCGCAGCGCAGTTGTATTGTGAGCCGGAGGTGGCTGTTGCAATGCGTACCTATCGGGTGGACGGCAAGACTGTTGTGGTGGCCACGGTGGCTCGTGCCGAACATAGGCCTGTAAAAGCCGTAGATGAGCAGGGTAGGGGTTGGGCATACGTTCGCGTAGCCGATGAGAATATATTGGCAACGCCTATTCACCTGCGCGTGTGGCGCGATAGTGGCGATGTGCGCCCTTCGGTGTTGCAATTTACACGACTTGAACGAGGCATCTTGGAATTGCTGTCGGGCGAGGAGGAGTGCAGCCTTAACGCTATTTGCCGAGCGATGCGCGTGTCGCGAGTGTTGATATTGAGTGTATTATCGCGATTTGTAAGTTGGGGCGTTGTGGCAATGCGCTACGACGGCAGGCGATTTGTGTACCGATGCAGTGACTTGGGCAATGATTAAATGGTGTTAAAAAATGCCTTACAAATGTTTGTATAGCCTTATAAATGGTATATTTGCGACAACCTTTAGAGGTTATTGGTTATGATGTTTTAATAATATAAAAAAAATAATGACTATGATGAAGAATTACTTAATGTTGGCAGTAAGTGCCGTATGTGTATTGTCGGCGTCGGCCGCTTGGGATGGAACAGCACAAGCGTGGACAAAAGGAGATGGCTCGCAGGCTTCGCCCTACTTGATAGAGAATGAGGCTCACTTGGCTTATTTTCAACAACAAGTGACAGCAGGTGAGAGTTTTGCTGGTAAGTATATCCGTCTTGAGAATGACCTCGATATGAGTGGCGATAACGGACAAAAGATGTTACCCATCGGATTTTTCGATGAGTATATAGATTCATCCGACCCTCAAGGTTCGACCTTTATAGACGACTCGAAATATTTCTTGGGAACGTTTGATGGAAACTTTAAGGTAATAGATAATATTCATATTGAATATATAGCCACTGACTTTGAGGCTGTAGGAGGTACAGGCCTTTTTGCTTGCCTGAATGATGGAGCATTAGTGAAAAATTTGGGTCTTGGCTCGAAGACAGTGGTAACCGGTGGCGAACTTACCGGCAGTCTTGTAGGACAAATGAACGGTGGTACATTGCAATGTTGCTATAGTCTTGCTACAATAAACAGTGGCTCATCGTTTGGTACAGGTGGTCTTGTAGCCGTAACCTCGAACGATAGTAAGATAGATCGTTGCTACTTTGGTGGTACAGCCAACGGTAATAGCGACGTGGGTGGTATTGTAGGTACAGCGCAATATGGTTGCAAGATAACCAATTGTTATAATAAGGGAACAATAAATGCTCCCAATGGATGGTATGTAGGAGGTATAATAGGCTCGGCTTATGATACAGGAACAACAGTTGCCAACTGTTATAATATAGGTGTTGTGAATGCCGAAGAGAGTTTCTTGTCGAAACCCGAACCCATTGTGGGCGATGCCGAGTATAAGGTAACGGTACAAAACTGCTACTTCCTTGATAATGGCAAGTTTGAAGAGGCATCGGGCGTAATGAAAAAGAGCGAACTTGAAATGAAGTCGGATGCTATGCCTACACTGCTCAATGGAGGCTCGGCCGATGCCAATTGGCAAGCCGATAGCAAAAACCTCAATAACGGTTTCCCTGTACTTGCTTGGCAAAATGACCCCTCGGCCGGTGTGGTATTTAGTAAGACCGAAAGCCTTGCTGTGGGTGTGATGAATGGTGCTATATATGTACACAATGTACCTGCCGGTGCAGTGGTGCGTGTGTATAGCATACTTGGCGCACTTGTATATGAAGGTAGCGACAGTGTTATCGAAATGACGCAACGTGGCGTGTATGTGGTAACAGTGGATAACAAGGTTGCCAAAGTAAGAATTTGATGAAATAAAAGATACTTTGCGATACTTCTTGGGGTGTTAAATAAAATCTTTTCAAAAAAACATCTCAAGAAGTATTGCAAATTAAAAATAAGTTTGTACCTTTGCATCGCAATTAAAAAATGGTGGATGTAGCTCAGTGGTAGAGCATCGGATTGTGGTTCCGGGTGTCGTGGGTTCGAACCCCATCTTCCACCCCACAGAAAAAGGCCTTATCGAAGTATCGGTGAGGCTTTTTTGTTGTAGGTAGGTGGCGTGTCGCACGAAAAAGGTAGTGCATTCTTGCAAATTATGTGCAAATGTATTGTGTGAAAGCAGAATATGTAGTATTTTTGTATGTTTAATTTGTAATATCATACGGCAATGAAGAAGATATTGTATGCAGCAGCGGCTATTGCAATGATGGTAGCCTGTAGTGGAAATAAGGGTGGCGAGGCTGCCGAGTCGGTGGTAAACGACAGTGTGGCTGTGGCCGATACTGTAGTGCCCGATGAGCGTGGCTATATTGTAGCCGTAGGCGATGAGGCACCCGACTTTAGTGCTGTAGTGGCAGGAAGCGGCGATACCGTAAGCCTGTCGCAATATCGTGGCGAGCGTATAGTTATGTTGCAGTTTACAGCCTCGTGGTGTGGCGTGTGCCGTCGTGAAATGCCCGATATAGAGCAACAGATATGGCAACGCTGGAAGGATAACGACAACTTTGCCTTGTTGGGAATAGATCGTGACGAGCCGGATAGTACGGTGTTGGCTTTTGCCGAGCGTACGGGTGTAACCTATCCGTTGGCTCTCGACCCCGGAGGCGACATCTTCTGTCGTTATGCACATCGTTTGGCCGGTATTACACGCAATGTGATTGTCGATCGTGACGGTCGTATTGTGATGATGACACGCCTGTATGATGAGGAGGAGTTTGCCCGTATGGTGGCTGTAATAGACAGCCTGCTGACGGAAGATGTGAAATAAAGAAACAAAAATAGATATGGCAGAAGAATTGTTGGTAGAGTATTGTAAAGCCGAAGTACAACGCGATGGCTTGCCGGTGCTGAAGGATGTAAACTTCAAGTTGCACGCCGGCGAGTATGTCTATCTGATAGGTCGTGTGGGCAGTGGCAAGAGCAGTCTGCTCAAGACAATGTATGCCGACCTGCCTGTAGTGGCAAGTAAGGCCGATGTGTTGGGTTATGATATGACCCTCATACGCGAGCGCGATGTGCCGTATTTGCGTCGCAAGTTGGGCATCGTTTTTCAGGACTTTCAGTTGCTGACCGATCGTACGGTGCGCGAAAATCTGATGTTTGTATTGCGTGCTACGGGGTGGAAGAATGTCACCGATATGGAGGCTCGTGTCAATGAGGTGCTTACGCAGGTAGGAATGACCAAGAAGGCTTATCGTATGCCACACGAACTGTCGGGAGGAGAGCAACAACGTATTGCCATAGCGCGTGCATTGCTCAACAAGCCTTGTATCATATTGGCCGATGAGCCTACCGGAAATCTTGACCCCCAAACGGGTCGTCAGATTGTTGACCTGTTGCATCATATTTCGCGCGAGGGAACGGCCGTGATAATGTCAACTCATAATCTGTCGTTTTGCGATGAATATCCCGGGCGCATCTATCGTTGCGAGGAGCGTCACTTGCAGGAGTTGTAATGTATTTACTTGAAAAAAATTTTGAGGTATAATGAAAGTTTTAAAGTTTGGAGGAACCTCGGTAGGTTCGGCACAAAGAATAAAAGATGTGGCTCGCTTGGTGTGTAAGGGCGAGTGTAATATAATAGTGTTGTCGGCAATGGCCGGAACGACCAATACACTTGTAGAGGTGGGCGACTACCTGTATAAACGCAACTCGGAGGGCGCACGCGAAACGATAGGTGCCTTGGAGCGTAAGTATTGGGATGTTATAGATGAATTGTATAGCAGCCAAGAGTATAAAGCAGCGGCGCGTGAGGCTGTGAAGGAGTGCTTCGACCGTGTGCGCAGTTGTATGAAAGACCTCTTTACGCTCTATGAGGAGAAAATCGTGCTTGCGCAAGGCGAGTTGATGTCAACGGCAATGATGCACCTGTATCTGCAAGAACAAGGAGTAAACTCGGTGATGTTGCCGGCACTTGATTATATGCGTACCGACAAGAATAATGAGCCCGATATGCGCTATATCGAGTCGCACTTGAAGGCTATGTTGCAGGAAAACTCACAGGCCGATATCTATATCACGCAAGGTTATATATGCCGTAATGCGTATGACGAGATAGACAACTTGCAACGTGGTGGCAGTGACTACTCGGCATCGCTTGTAGGTGCTGCTGTCGAGGCCGAAGAGATACAGATATGGACCGATATCGATGGTATGCACAATAATGACCCCCGATATGTCGAGGGTACTTTGCCTGTCCACCAATTACACTTTGAGGAGGCTGCCGAGTTGGCCTATTTCGGCGCAAAAATTCTGCACCCCACCTGTGTGCAACCTGCCAAGCAGCACAATATACCTGTGCGTCTGTTGAGTACGATGGAGCCGGATGCCGAAGGAACGTTGATATCGAACAATACTACCCGTCGCACCATCAAGGCAGTGGCAGCCAAGGATAATATTACTGCGATAAAGATAAAATCGGGCAGAATGTTGCTCGCTTACGGTTTCTTGCGTAAGGTGTTTGAGATATTCGAGTCGTATCGTACGGCTATCGATATGGTAACCACCTCGGAGGTGGGTGTATCGGTAACGATAGATAATACCCGTCACTTGCCCGAGATACTTGATGACTTGCGTAAGTTTGGCACTGTAACGGTAGATGAGGATATGGTGATAATATGCGTTGTGGGCGACCTTGAATGGCAAAATGTAGGCTTCGAGTCGCAAGTAATGGCAGCGTTGAAGGATATACCTGTGCGTATGGTGTCGTATGGAGGTAGCAACTACAACATTTCACTGCTTGTACGCAGCGAGGACAAGGTGAGAACGTTGAAGGCGTTGAGCCAAGAGTTGTTTTGATGTATCGGTTCTTGATTAGGTATTATTGTTTGAGGTATGAGAAGGGAAGTTATAGAGGGTGCAAAAACACCCCTTTACTTATATGACACGGCGTTGTTGCGTCGTTCGCTCGATGCTGTGACAGCCTCGCAGCCGGCCGGCAGTGTGGTGCATTATGCGCTGAAGGCCAACAGCAATAGACGCATATTGCAGATTATAGTCCACGCCGGGATGGGTGCCGATTGTGTGAGTGGCAACGAGATACGCCTTGCACTCGAGGCCGGCATCAGTGCCGATAAGGTGGTATATTCGGGTGTAGGAAAGACCGATGAGGAGATAGCCTATGCCCTGTCGCAGTCGATAGCCTGCTTTAATGTAGAGTCGGTTGAGGAGTTGCAAGTGATAGATGAGATAGCCTGTGAGCAAGGCGTGGTAGCACCTGTTGCGTTGCGCGTAAACCCCCACGTCGATGCGCATACGCACCATTACATAACAACCGGCTTGAGCGAGAATAAGTTTGGCATAGATATATCGATGCTCGATGAGGTAGTAGAGCAGGCTGTTGCGTTGCGCAATGTGCGATTGCGAGGCTTGCACTTTCACATAGGCTCGCAGATTGTAAACCTTGAGCCATACAGGTTGCTGTGTGCGCGTGTCAATGAGTTGCAGAGCCGTTATGCCGAGCGAGGCTTATCGATGGACTATATCAATGTGGGAGGAGGCCTTGGAGTAGATTATGATACCCCCGAGGAGAATCCAATTCCCGACTTTGCCGGCTTCTTCGGTGTGTTTAAGTCGCAATTGCAACTGCGTGAGGGGCAGACACTCCACTTTGAGCTCGGGCGCAGTATCGTGTGCCAATGTGGCTTGCTCGTTACGCGCGTACTATATATTAAAAAGGGTTTGGACAGAACATTTGCCATAGTCGATGCCGGAATGACCGACTTGTTGCGCCCGGCACTCTATGGGGCTCGACATAAGATTGACAACATTTCGTCGAGCGAGGGTCGCTGTTGGTATGATGTGGTAGGGCCTGTGTGCGAGTCGTCCGATTGCTTCGGTCGCGATGTAGAATTACCACAGACTCGGCGAGGAGATATATTGGTAATACGCTCGGCAGGAGCCTATGGCGAATCGATGGCTATGCAGTATAATTCGCGAAAATTGCCCGGAGTAGTTTTCAGCGATGATATAGAATAAATCTTTTTATAATTCTTGTTTATTTGTTAAGCGCGTGGTTTTCAAAATGATAACTATGCGCTTAACTTTTATGGTAAAAAAAAGTTGTGTTAAATAATGTAAAAACACTTGACAAGCGTGAAAAGTCGTTATATATTTGCATTGAAAATAAAAATAGAATAATTCTAAAAATGAACGGAATAAAAAATATGGTCAGGGAACGCTTGGAATTGCACGGAATAAAACCGTCGATGCAGCGTATGGCAGTGATGGAGTACCTGATGACACATCGTACCCACCCGACAGCCGAGATGATATTTACTGACCTATATCCCGATATGCCCACGTTGTCGAAGGCGACCGTTTATAATACACTCAACCTGCTTGTAGAGCGAGGTGTTGTGCGAATGATAACGATAGAGGAGAAGAACGCTCGTTTCGATGCTTGTATGGACCCCCATATACACTTTCGCTGTCGCGAGTGTGGCGCAATATTGGATGTTAATGTAGAGGCCCATTGGGTGCCTGCGATGCCTGCCGGTGTAACGGTGGATATGAGCGAAACCTACTGCATAGGCTATTGTGCCGAGTGCAACCAAAAAAGAGTAAACTAAAAAACAAATAATAATTAATACACAATCATTTAAAACCTAAAGTTATGAAATTTATCTGCACAGTATGTGGTTATATCCACGAAGGCGATGCCGCTCCCGAAAGATGTCCTCAATGTAAAGTACCTGCTTCAAAATTTGAAGTATTGAATGAAGATGCCGCACTCCAATTTGTATCGGAGCATCATATAGGCGATGGTATAGTAGAAGACCAAGAAGTAATGGAAGGCCTCCGCGCTCACTTTATGGGCGAGTGCACCGAGGTAGGTATGTACCTTGCTATGAGCCGTCAGGCCGATCGCGAAGGATATCCCGAGATTGCCGAGGCATACAAACGCTTTGCTTGGGAAGAGGCTGAACACGCTGCCAAGTTTGCCGAGTTGCTCGGTGAGGTGGTATGGGATACCAAGAAAAACCTTGACGCTCGTATGAATGCCGAGTGTGGTGCTTGCGCCGACAAGTTGCGCATTGCTACTCGCGCTAAACAATTGGGCTACGATGCCATTCACGACACTGTACACGAAATGGCCAAAGACGAAGCCCGTCACGGTAAAGCATTCGAAGGTCTTTACAATCGCTACTTCAAGAAGTAATAGTTGCCACAAATATAGCATAGAATAGTTTTTTTCAAATGTAGATTGACAAGCCACCCCAGCGATGAGGTGGCTTGTTGTGTGTGTTGGGAGAGTTTAGTGTTTAGAGATTAGTGTTTAGAGTAGGGGTGATTTGGGGTGAATATTGATGTTTTATGATAAAAAGTGTTGGGTATAATAAAAAAGTTCTATCTTTGCAAGATATAATGAGGCAGAGTGCCGTAGCAAAACCTTAATTAATACGATAATTGTAACACAATCATATAACATAGAAATGAACAAAATTGTAAGTAAGGAGAATTTCTCCGACCGAGTAGTGAAACTCGTGATAGAGGCTCCGCTCATTGCCAAGGCACGCAAAGCCGGTCACTTTGTGATCGTGCGCGTAGATGAACACGGAGAGCGTGTTCCGTTGACAATAGCCGGCGCTGATGTAGAGAAAGGAACTATCACTCTTGTGGTGCAAACAGTAGGAAAATCGACTGTCAAGTTGTGTAACCTCAATCCCGGAGATTATATAGCCGACGTAGTGGGCCCGTTGGGTCAGGCTACACACATAGCCAAGGTGGGTACCGTAGTGTGCTGTGGTGGTGGTGTAGGTGTAGCACCGTTGTTGCCCATCGTACAGGCTATGAAGGCTGCCGGCAATCGTGTTATCAGTGTATTGGCTGCTCGCAGCAAGGACTTGATTATCCTCGAAGATGAAATTCGTGCCAGCAGTGATGAGGTTATTATAATGACCGATGATGGCTCGTATGGAACAAAGGGTCTTGTAACCGAGGGTGTTGAGCAGATAATCAAACGCGAGAAGGTTGACCAATGTGTGGCTATCGGTCCGGCCGTAATGATGAAGTTCGTGTCGAAGTTGACTGCTCAATATAACATCCCTACCGTAGTGTCGTTGAATGCCATAATGGTTGACGGTACGGGTATGTGTGGTGCTTGTCGTGTAACCGTAGGAGGCAAGTTGCGCTTCGTATGCATCGACGGCCCTGAGTTTGATGCGCACCAAGTAGATTTCGATGAGTTGATGATGCGTTTGCGCTCATATAAAGAAGTAGAATAATAAAGGAGGCACAAAAATGAATATGGAAGATATAACCGCTCGTCGCAACGAGGCTTGGCGCGATGAGTTACGCAAAAGTATGAAGGCCAAAGAGCGCACCGATATACCTCGTGTGGTAATGCCCGAGTTGGATGCAGCCTATCGTATCACCTGCAATGAGGAGGTAAACCAAGGTCTTACCGAGGAGCAAGCATTGTTGGAGGCGCGTCGTTGCCTCGACTGTCCCGAGCCCTTGTGTATGACAGGTTGCCCTGTGGGTATCAACATTCCTACCTTTATCAAGCACATAGAGAAGGGTGAGTTCTTGCAAGCAGCCGCAACGTTGAAGGAGACAAGTGCATTGCCCGCAGTGTGTGGTCGTGTGTGTCCTCAAGAGAAGCAATGCGAGTCGCAATGCTTCTACCTGAAGAAATTGAAAAAACAACCTGTGGCTATCGGATACTTGGAGCGTTTTGCAGCCGATTATTCGCGCGAACACGGTACAGGCGAAGTGCCTGCTTGCGCACCTGCCAATGGCATTAAGGTGGCTGTAGTAGGCTCGGGCCCTGCCGGATTGTCGTTTGCCGGCGATATGGTGAAACTTGGATATGATGTTACCGTATTTGAGGCATTGCACGAGATAGGTGGTGTGTTGAAGTATGGTATTCCCGAGTTCCGTCTGCCCAACAAGTTTGTCGATGTAGAGATTGACACCTTGCGCAAGATGGGCGTAACATTTGTTACCGACTGCATCGTAGGTAAGACATTGTCGTACGACAACTTGCACGAAATGGGCTTCAAAGGCATCTTCGTAGCAAGTGGTGCCGGTCTGCCTCGCTTTATGAATATCCCCGGTGAGAACTTGATAGGTATAATGTCGTGCAACGAGTATCTGACTCGTGTCAACTTGATGGGTGCTGCGCGTGCCGACTGGGATACACCTGTGTTGAGTGGCAAGAATGTTGCTGTGATAGGTGGTGGTAACACTGCAATGGACTCGGTGCGTACAGCCCGTCGTCTGGGTGCCGAGCGCGCTATGATTATATACCGTCGTAGCGAGGATGAGATGCCTGCCCGTAAGGAGGAGGTAGAACACGCCAAGGCCGAGGGTGTAGAGTTTTTGACACTGCACAACCCTGTTGAGTATCTTGGTGATGAGAATGGTCGCGTGACAACAATGCGCTTGCAACGTATGGAACTTGGCGAGCCCGATGAGAGTGGCCGTCGTTCGCCTGTACCTGTAGAGGGTGCTATCGAGAATATTCCTGTCGATACTGTTATCGTGAGCGTTGGTGTATCGCCCAACCCCCTTATCCCCAATGCAATAGATGGCCTTGAGATAAGCCGTCGTGGTACTATCGTGGTGAACGAGGAGACAATGCAATCTTGTCTGCCCGACCTCTATGCCGGTGGTGACATCGTGCGTGGTGGTGCTACCGTAATCCTTGCTATGGGTGACGGTCGTCGTGCCGCCGCAGCAATGCACGAACAGTTAAGCAAGTAAGAGGAATTTCCTAAACGTGTTTATAATAGAACAAGGCGTGTCCCGATGTGGGATGCGCCTTGTTGTTGTATGGAGTATTGGGTATAAACTTGGTGTTATATCACTCCTTGTTATAGTCTTTGTATTCGTAGTATATCTCGAAGAAACGGTCCCATAGTTTTTTTTGTGCATCGTTCATAGGGCCATCGGCTGTGCATACTTCAAAGAGGAGTTGGCCTGCCCATTTATACTCCTCCTCGCCGAGTTGTGCAATGGCAGCGACTGCTGTGTCGAAATCGAGGTGTCGCGATAAGAGTAATACGCTTTGAATTTCGTCTTCGGGGACAAATTGTGCCAAGCCATATACGAGTTTCTTGGCAGCAGCCTCACTTGGATTATCGCTTTGAGCAATAAAGGTATTTCCTGCCTTCATAATTGCCCAAAAGTCTCTTTTCATAAATTTCATAGTTATTCAACTCTTAACAGCCCACCTACGGCATTGTTTATAGTATTGTATATTTTGTTGAGCAGTGTGTTAGACTCCACAATGCCCGATATGTTGTATCCGTTGTCCGACTCGAGTGCAAAGATTATATCTCCTATTATTTCTTGTCCTGCGCCGTAGAGCAAAGTGCCTGTCATATTGTCGGCGGCATCGGGGCGAGCATATCCATTGCGATCGATGAGGAATACGAGGTGATGGTCGGTCAAGCCTACGTGCTCTGATATGGCATTGAGCGGGGCAGTGTAGCGCACAACCTCGAGGCGTTCGGCACCTATTAGGGCAGCGAGTTCGTTATCGAGAGTGGGGTATCCGGTGCTTTCGGTTTGGTATAGTTTCACCACGCCGTTTGTGCGAACAACGATGAATGCCGGGATAATTGTTTCATCGTTGTCGTCGTCCTTGTCTGCAATGGGGTCGGGCAGTTCGCATATTTCTTTGAGGTTATTGAATATTTCGACCTCTTGAGGCGATATCTCGCCGTCGCAACCGGCTACCTTTGCCAAGAGGTTGGCAACAATCTGTTTGGTGTCGGCATCGCAATGGGCTACAATCGTAGTGGCATCTTCTTGGCTCAGTTGGTTGTCGCTCACATCTATTATTTGATCTACCATATTTTCTTGATACGCCCCAACGCTTTCAAAAAAGTCGTAAAGGACATCGATCTCTTCGCTTTTTATCTCTTCGTCTGCCGTTATAATGGTAGAGACTAACTTATAGATGGCAGCAAGTTCTTGTAAGGATAATTTCATGGTGTATATGTATTTGAAGTTTGTATATTGCAAAGATAATTTATAGGCAGTGAGTCGCAAATAAATAATGTATCGTGTTGGTTTACACCGTAAGAAATGGAGTGGCGGTTGTAGTGGCTGCAAATTCCTACTGAACACCGGATAGAAAAAAATGGTCAGCCACACGCATTGTGGCTGACTACACTAAGTTATATATTTTCAAATACAGACTTTCAATCGCAGGCTTTGAAACTCATATCGAGGCCTTTCACCGAGTGTGTGAGTGCGCCTACCGATACGAAATCGACGCCACACTCGGCGTACGAGCGAATGGTATCGATGGTGATGCCACCCGATGACTCGGTTTCATAGCGATGGTCGATGAGTTTTACAGCCTCGCGAGTGAGGTCGGTAGAGAAGTTGTCGAGCATAATGCGATCGACACCACCTACGCGCAATACCTCGCGAAGTTCGTCCATATTGCGTACCTCAATCTCAATTTTGAGGTCTTTGCCATTGGCTTTGAGGTACTCTTTGGCGCGAAGGATGGCGTTCTCGATGCCACCGGCAAAATCGACGTGGTTGTCCTTGAGCAGTATCATATCGAACAAGCCGATACGGTGATTGACACCACCACCTATCTTGACGGCTTCTTTCTCAATCATACGCATACCGGGTGTGGTCTTGCGTGTGTCGAGTACGCGTGTGCCTGTGCCTTCGAGCAACTTGACGTACTTGTTGGTAGTTGTGGCAATACCACTCATACGTTGCATAATGTTGAGCATTGTGCGCTCAACTTGCAGGAGCGACTGAACGCGACCTGCTACGACAAAGGCTACATCGCCGGGCTTAACGTGTGCGCCGTCTTCGATGTAGGTTGTCATCTCCAACTCGGGGTCGAAGTAGTTGATTACTTGGCGAGCAATGTTGACACCTGCCAAGATGCCTTCTTCCTTGATGAGCAGTTTTTGTTTGCCCATTTCGGTGTTGGGAATACAGCATAGTGTGGTGTGGTCGCCGTCGCCAATATCTTCGGTAAATGCGAGTTTTATGAGTTCGTCGATGAGTTCTTGAGGAGTTTTCATATTGGTTGTTTTTAAATGATTATTTTATGGTGAATTGATTTATTGCGTTGGCTATGTAGCGTATATCATCGTCGGTGAGGTAGGGCGCGATGGGCAGGCTTACGACCTCGCCGGCAAGTTGCTCGGCAGTGGGTAGCGCAAGGTGGTTGTACTCCTTGTAGGCCTCTTGCTTGTGAGGTGGAATGGGGTAGTGAATGCCTGTTTCGATGCCCAATTGCAATAGGTGTTGCATCAACTCCTCGCGATGAGGTGTGCGCACAATGTATTGGTGCCAAACGTGTGTGTGTGGCACATCGGGTAGTTGTGGCAGTGTGATGAGTGTGTTGTCGATGAGCGTGTTGTAAAGCCGAGCAATGTGGCTGCGACGGCTGTTCTCGCTGTCGAGGTGGGGTAACTTGACGCACAACATAGCAGCCTGCAACTCGTCGATGCGACTGTTGAGGCCTTGATGTTGGTATATATATCGTTCTTTGCCTCCATAGTTGGCTATAGCGCGAATGGTGTCGGCAAGTTGGTTGTCGTGTGTTGTTACCATACCGGCATCGCCGAGTGCGCCGAGATTCTTGCCCGGATAGAAACTTGTGCCGGCAGCATCGCCAAGCGAGCCTGTGCGAGTGCCGTCGGCTGTGCGTGCGCCGAGTGCTTGTGCATTGTCCTCGATGATGAGCAGGTTGTTGCGTCGAGCCACATCGGTAAGCGTTTCATCCCAGCACACTTGTCCGTACAGGTGAACGATGAGTATGGCGCGAGTGCGAGGGGTAATGGCTTGTTGCAACAGGCTTGTGTCGAGGTTGTGCGTGAGTGGCGAAGGCTCAACGAATACGGGCTTGAGGTTGCAGTCGGTAATGGCTAATACCGATGCAATAAATGTGTTGGCCGGCACGATCACTTCATCGCCCTCATTGAGGCGTTGCATAGCGATGTAAGCCTTGAATATGAGGCGCAGAGCATCCAATCCGTTGGCTACACCCACAACGTGTGGCACATTGAGGTAGGCAGCCATAGCCTTCTCGAAGGCTTGCGTTTCGTTGCCACGCAAGTACCACCCCGAGTCGATAACCCGAGCGGCAGCCTCCTTGAGTTCTTGTGCGTAAGGTTGGTTGAGGCGTTGCAGTGATAGCAGTTGATACTTTTTCATTGCTTGTCCTCCTTGCTGTATGCTATAAATTCATCGTAGATGCGAATGTAATCGTCTTCATCGTAATGCTCTGAAGCCAATACAAGGCAAACAGCCCCCGATGAGAAGTTGTTGAGTTCGCGCCATATACCCGGGCGAATGTGCAGCCCTGTGAATGGGCGATTGAGTGTTATGGTGCGACGGTTGTCCCCATCGTCGATAATCACATCGAAACTGCCACTGACAGCGATAAAAAATTGTTGCAGTTGCTTGTGAGCGTGTCCACCCCGTTCCTCGCCGGCCGGTATGTCGTATAGGTAATATACGCGACGGATGTCGAAAGGTACAGAAATGTTGCCTTCGGCCACGGTAAGGTTGCCGTTGGGACGAGTGTGCTTGGGAAGGCTTACCACGTTGCAGTCGTCAATGCTGTATCTTTTCTTATTATTCATTTGCCAATTCTTTGCAATATTCTTGGTAGTCCTCGATGTAGTCGCCCGCATCGTAAGTGGTAGAACTCAATACCATAGCAACCGAGCCTGTGGAGAAGTTGTCCAACTCGCGCCACATCATATTGGGAACATATAGCCCGTAGTGTGAGCGACACAAGTGGAAACGCTTGCGCTCGGTGCCGTCGTCGAGAATGACATCGAAACTACCCGAGAGGGCGACAATAAACTCGTGTTGCGTGCGAAAGGCGTGTCCTGTACGGTGGGCACCTCCGGGTACATCGTATATCCAATATGTGCGTCGGATGTCGAACGGTATTGCTTCGTTACTCTCGACAATGGATAGGTTGCCCCGATAGTCGTGTACCGTAGGTAGGTCGATTATATGTACGTCTTTCATACTCATACTACAGTGCGAAGGTACGAAATAATAATTAGAAATAGGGAGTTAGGAATTATGAATTTCTAATTTTGCGTTTCTTTATCGGCCCGAGTAGCAAATGGTAGTGCCAATGAGGCGATCGTATCGAGTGCCGGGAGGTCGATGATATACCTTAACCACATACTCGTTGACGGTTTCGTAGTGGTTGCCCTCGGTGGGCGCAAGGGTGGCCTGTCGGCTGCCGTCGGGAACAAAGATGTACATATAGTTGTAAGAGCCTTGCTTGAGTAACAGCACGCGCTCATATTGTTGCAAGTCCTCGTTATATTGCATTATAGAGTTCTCGTCGTAGATGTGGTTGGTAAGTTCGCTATCGATATATACATTGCCTCCACGCAACTTGTCGGTAGCCAATGCGAAGTGAACGGCTATATAGTCGGCTTCGATAGAACTGTCGTCGGCATTGCTTTCGCGAATGACGTAGCGACCGTGTTGAGTCTGGTCGAACAGGTAGTTGGCACCGTTGCGAGGGTAGTCGGTGTTGAGAGTGGCGTGGTAGTATGGCTCGTAGTATTGCAGAGCGGCAATGTTCATACCCGGGTAACTTACCGACACCATTTCAAAACGGCGATATTCGTTGCCGGCAGGGAAGATGAGGTCGCGATTATGCTCAAAGAATATTTCGTTGTTCATAATGCGCAGTGGGCGTGATACGGTGACGGCATTGTCGTGTCGCCCGTTTTGTGTAACTACAACCTTGAGGTCGTTGAAGGGGCTTTGTATGTTGTAGTAGGGGTTGGCAATGGCAACCTCGACCTGCTGATATTGGTCGTTGTAACCAATATCGGTGCGTGATGTTGCGTGTGCAGCAACGTTGACCTTACGCTCGGTAACGCTGAAGCAGGCTTGAGCAACCACCTCGCTCGAGTTCTCGGGCGAGAACAGTACCACATAATTGCCCGACTTGGTAAATTGTACCTCATCGTTGGGCAGTGTAACGCGATAGTTGACGTAGTGGGCAAAGGTGTTGGTCGAGTAGGCGTAATCGTTTACATTATTGTAGTTGATGCCATCGATATACTCCAACTCCGATAGTTGTGAAGGAGTCCAATCGGCATCGCAATGAAGGATGCGATATTGCAGGTAGGTAACATCCTCGGCAAGTTGGTCGAACGATATGACAATACGATTGGCCTCGCCCAAAGTAATGACCGGTGGAGCCAATGGGTTATCCTCGACATATACTTGAGGAGTGCGCCATTGGAAGCCAAATGTGCGCGTGTAGTATGGCTCTTGTGCCATAGCAACAATGCCCGTAATGGCTATGATGAGTGTAGCGATGGTGCGAAAGAGTGATTTATTCATAATCGTATCGTATCGGCAGTTTGTGGCAAATATACGCATAAACGAGCGAGAAATATCAAACTTGTTTGAATATTTTTCACAGCGAGTGAAAGTATATTTGTTATTTTTATATCAAATATAGTGAAAGTAGAGCAAGATATGCAATGTTTGGACGGATTTTCTTCACACCTACCCAATTATGCTTGTAGAGATTACAGGCAATGATACCTCATCCACACGGTTTCGCCCTTTTGCTTCACGCTGTAAAGGCGCAACTTGGTAGCCTTGCGATTGGTATCGGCAATACCGTCGAATACAGCCGGCATACCGGCACGACCATCGATGCCCGGTGCGACCATAAAACTCACTTCGTCGAGCAAGCCGGCTTGCAGGAATGCGCCGTTGATGTGACCACCACCTGTAACGGCCAATCGCTCAATGCCAAATTCCGATGCGAGCAATTGCATAGCGCGAGGAAGGTCGATACCCTCTTTCCCTGTAGCAATCCAAGAGATGTTCTGCCGAGTGAGTTGGTCGTGGTAACACTTGGGGCATTGCTCGTCGGTAATGATGAGCAGCGCCTGACCGTCGTATTCATTCTCGCCCCATTGCAGCGAGCCGTGAGTGTCGATACCCACGCAGTAGGCCTGCGCCTTGCTTGCTATGTGAAAGGCCTCACGCCCTATGGGAGTGCTGTCGTTGGTGGTAAAGGGCTCGGGTAGGGCATAGTGCATTTGCATTGTAACACGCCCCATCAACATCGAGGGGCAATCGATAGCCTCTAAAGCCTCGTAATACTCGTTTCCACCCTCTATCTGCTCGGTCATATCGCAATCGATACGGCCATCGACCGAGGCAATCATATGGCATATAATGTATGGTTTCATATTGTTGTGTATTGACATAAATAGTTGTATAGTGGCTACAAATTTAGTAAAATATCCATAGCGATATTGGAGGGAAATGCGATTTTGTACATTCTTAAAACTATTTCATACATTACCCCTCAAAATACTTTGCCCGAAAAAACATCTTCATTATATTTGCTTGCGAAAAATAGAAACGAATGAAGAAACAATTGGTCATATCCACCTCTATCGATTTGGTTCGTATAGCACCCGAAAGAATCGTCTATATAGCATCGGACGGTAACTACTCGACGCTTGTACAGACCGATAACGAGGTGCGTATGCTCTCCTATCAGTTGGGGCAAATCGAGAAGATGATATCGTCGCAACTCGGTAGCGAAGGCAATATTTTCATTCGCATAGGAAAAAGTCTAATCATCAACCGTTCCTATATATACTACATCAACATTCCCAAGCAGAAACTAATATTGTCGGATGTGGTATCTTTTAATCATACTGTAACGGCATCGAAAGAGGCGTTGAAACAGTTGAAGGAACTTATAGAAAAGGAGACTAAATAGTAATGGAAGAACTTAAGGAAATATGTGATGACCAAATTCGCGTCATAGGCGAGGGAGCAAGTAAGAAGCCTTTGCCCCGTAGAGTATGGATTGTCATCCTTACGGTCTTGGGTATAGTTATAGCAGGTGTCATAATACTTATTGTATCCTTATATAAGGCAGAGCAAGCACGAAAGTTGACAATTCCCGAGCCGGCGTTGTTTGAGCCGGTAGAGGTACAAGAAACAGTAGAACACACTTGGATAGGAGAGAGTATCGATTCGCTTGCTACAGGATATACCGAGATGAAAGATACGCTGATAAACGACATACCTATGCGAATATTTATACCCCATAATGCCGAGTTGTCGTTGCATATAGGCAAGATGAACAAGGAGGACAAGAGTGTGATATATACTGCTCAAGCAGCCGATGTCCGTGCCGATAATGGTGGCATCGTGGGGGCATTTGTCCTCAAGGGGGAGCCTCGTGCTTGGGGCTTGTCGAAGAAGGGCTTTTGTGCTTCGATAAATGGAGAGGTGACGATGGGCGTGGCCGAAAACTCGCCACTGTTTGAAAAAGCAACCGAGGAGGGTGGCTACTTTTTCCGTCAGTATCCTCTCGTAAGCAACGGCAAGGTGGTGGAGAATGAACTCAAAGGCAAGTCGATACGCCGAGCCATATGCGACCGACGTGGTGAGGTATTTATGGTAGAAACCGGCACTATTGAGTCATTCCACGATTTTGCACAAGCATTGGTCGATTTAGGTGTAGATCAAGCCGTCTCTCTTGTAGGCTCATCGGCATACGGATGGGCAGTAGATAATGCCGGTACAATGCACGAATTTGGCGAGGATAATTACTATACAGGTCGAAGAAGAATGCCTAAAAATACAAGTTATATAGTATGGAGAAGAAAACAATAACACTTACAAGAGATAACTACAATCAATACCTACCATTGGAACCCGAAGCATTTTCTTTTGCTGAATTAGGTGCAATGGGTTGCCCCGGTGAGATTTTGATTATTGATAAAGGTAGTATTTATAGTTTTTATGTATATGATTTTGAAGACGAAATTATAAATACAATTATACCTGTTCTATTTGAGTCTATTAGAAATGATCCTCCATCTTTAG
>JAFXIZ010000030.1 GCA_017532725.1 Bacteroidaceae bacterium | reverse complement strand
TGCTATCTTTGTCGTTTGATATAGACTAAACACAAATAACTGTTAAAATAAATGACCAAACTTTTCAAATATATCCTTTTGTTCGCAGCAATATGCTGCATATTGCCTGCCTGCAAAGAAGATGAGGAGGAGGAAAAAGTATCATCGGGCAGTGTTCGCATCTCGGCATTCTCATTGAAGGCCGATACAACCCTGCTGGACAACCTCGAAAATGTATTTTTCACCATCGACCTCGAGAACGGATTGATATATAATGCCGACTCACTCCCCGTAGGTACCGATGTGTCGGAACTTTCGGTTAAAATCACTACCGAAAATGCCTCGTATGTAAACATCACGTCGCCCGACGGCACATTCAACTACATTGACAACACCAATAAAGCCATCAACTTCAGCAATCCGGTATATATCGAAGTAGGCTCGCAAAGTGGCAAGTTCAAGAAAGAATACAAAGTTACCGTCAATGTTCACAAGGTAGAACCCGACCAACTGTTCTGGGGTATTATGCAATATTCATCAATGCCCGGCAGTGGCACACTATCGGACAATTACACTGTAAAGTTCAACGACTTGATACACTGTTATATGAAGCGAGGCGAACAATACGTACTCGCCACTGCCACTACCCCCCAAGAGGAGTGGAACATAACAAATCTCTCGCTACCATTTACCCCCGACCTGCACACTCTACGTTGCTCCGACACTGCAATGTTTATGCTCGACACCGATAACAACCTATACACATCGGTCGATGGCACAACGTGGGAAAGCACCGGCGAGCAGTACGCTGCCATCATAGGCAACTTCAATGGCACAATGCTCACGCTATCGAAAGAGGGCGAAACATACTATCACGACACTTACCCACGCAACGAAGGAGCAACACTCCAACCCGTAGCCCCCGACTTCCCCGTTTCGGGATTTAGCGAAATGCTCACCTACAATTCGTCGTGGCTTGCTGCTCCACAAGGAATGATTGTAGGAGGACGCACTGCAACAGGCAGCCTGACAGGCGCAATGTGGGGTTATGACGGTACAACGTGGGCAGTCCTCAACAACACTATCCCCGAGCGCGAAGGTGCTGCATTCTTCCAATACCTCACATTCTTTGTCGATGACTTCTGGATTACCGAGGAGAAAACAACGTGGTTTGTCATAGGAGGTCTTAACGAAACAAAAGCCCTACGCGATGTATGGATTTCGAACAACTACGGTGTAACGTGGGAGAAGGCACCTATGAAATTGCAATTGCCGGGTTATATATTGGGACGTGGCTATTCATCGGTAATACTATGCGATGAGCCACTCAATACAACTTACCAAAATTGGCAATCGCTCGACACTTATACCGTACCTCAAGGCAGTCGCAGCATACCCCTATATAGCACCACATCGCCTACACTTGTGCCTTACATATATATGTTTGGTGGTGAAAATTTAAGTGGAGTAGCCCAAAACCAAATATGGCGTGGTATCATCAATCGACTCCGATTTGAGCCGATACCTTAAAAAACGCATCAAAAAGATACTTTTCGACCCTTTCATAGCGTTCTTAAAATAAAACAAGACAATATGCGAAGCGAAACAAAAATACAAGTGAAAAGAATCTTGATGCTGTTGTGCGTAGTTGTAGCGACAACTATGCTGCACGAAAGTCGTGCGCAAGACTATAAATACGAAATCGGAGTAGAGGCCGGTATCAGCAGTTATTGGGGCGATGCCAACCAAACTTCGATTATCTATCAACCGGGGTTTACCGGAGGTGCCATCTTTCGATATGTTATCAACTATCGTTGGGCCATCAGGGCAAACCTCTCGGCAGCAATGCTTTCGGGCAATACAGCCGACTTCGACAACGTTCTGCCCGGTGGGGCCGAATATAAGTTCAACACGACACTGTTCGATGCAGGTTGTCGTGCCGAATTTAACTTTTTAAACTATGGTATAGGTCAATCATACAAAAATACCAGCCGCCTATCGCCCTACATCACAGCAGGTATCGGCTTCTGCGCCGGTTTTCCCGAGGGAAACAACTTCTTCACTGTGAACATTCCGTTTGGTGTAGGCTTAAAGTACAAAGTAGCCGACCGATGGAACTTGGGTTTGGAATTTGCTATGCACAAGACATTCGGCGACCGAGTAGATGGCTGGGAACTGAAAGACCCATATAAGATATCAAGTGCCGCATTGAAAAATACCGATTGGTTTTCGACACTTGTATTTACCATAACATACGACTTTGGGTTCAAAGCATTGCCCTGCAATACTTGTCCCGATTTATAAAAAAGAGTATAAACCGATTAAACACAACCGAGAGATGTCTCTTGCAGAAAAAATAGATATGCAACGCGTGCCACAACACATTGCCATCATTATGGACGGCAACGGACGTTGGGCTAAAGAGCGAAATCTCGATCGCTCGCAAGGTCACCGCAAAGGATTGGATGTAGTACACGAAATAACCAACGATGCAGCCGATTTGGGAGTAAAGTGTCTTACCTTATACGCCTTCTCAACCGAGAATTGGAATCGTCCCCAAGAGGAGGTTAATGCCCTTATGGCATTGGTTGTGTATGGTATAGAACGCGAAACACCCGGTATGATTGCCAACGGTGTGCGATTAAGTGTTATCGGTGATACATCGCGTATGCCCATCGATGTGCAACAACGCCTTCAACGCTGCATTGAAGAGACCTCGGGAGGCACACGCATCACGCTCAATCTCGCCCTCAGTTACTCGGCTCGTTGGGAGATAACCCACATAGCCCAAACACTTGCTCGCGAGGCCTGCGAAGGGAAGATAAAGCCCGAAGATATAGATGAAAAACTCTTTGCATCGCACCTTACCACAGCGCATCTTAATGACCCCGATTTGCTCATTCGCACCGGAGGTGAATTGCGCATCAGCAACTTCTTGTTGTGGCAACTCTCGTATGCCGAGTTCTATTTCACCGACGAATATTGGCCCGATTTCAACAAAGAGAGCCTGTGCAAAGCAATCATCAGTTATCAAAATCGTGAGCGCCGATTTGGGAAAACAAGCGAACAGGTAAAGAACAACAAATAAGATTATACAAGATAATATGTCACATAAAACCCCCATATTCATTCTGTGGTTGCTTGCCGCAATGTGTATGACACCTATCATTGCACAGGCTGCAGCAAACGATACAATATACAATCCCAAGGTTGTATATACCAATCACCCACAGACCTACGAAATAGCCGATATCGCAGTAACAGGAGCCGACAACTACGAGGATTATATAATTATAGGTTACTCGGGCCTGTCGGTAGGACAACGCATTGAGATTCCAGGCGACGCCATAACCAACGCTGCCAAACGCTTCTGGCGACAAGGCTTATTCTCCGACATAGAGATTGTTCTTACCAAAATCTGTGGCGACAAGGCTTGGATTGAACTAAAACTCACTCCTCAACCCCGTATCTCACAAATCAACTATAACGGTGTGAAGAAGAGTGAGCAAGAGGACTTGGAGGGACGCTTGGGACTCGCCAAGGGTCAGCAGATAACACCCAATATCGTTGACCGTGCCGAGATGATTATCAAGAAATATTTCGATGAGAAAGGTTTCAAGAACGCCGAGGTTCAACTCGTTCAACAAGAGGACCTTGCACACAAGAACGAGGTTATACTCGACATCAACGTAGATAAGAACGAAAAGGTAAAAGTTCACAAAATATACTTCAATGGCAATGAGGTAATATCGGATTTCAACCTCAAGTGGGCAATGAAGAAAACCAGCGAGCGCGATAACATCTTTACCATCTTCAAGCAAAAGAAGTTTGTCGAGAGTGACTTTGAAAGCGACTTGCAGGTACTTACCGAGAAGTATAACGAAAAGGGTTATCGCGATGCAACGGTTGTGTGCGACAGCATCGTGCCATACGACAAGAACAAAGTCGATCTTTACATCTCGATCGACGAAGGTAACCAATATCACATACGCGACATTCGTTGGGTAGGTAACACCGTATATACAAGCGAGGCTTTGTCGCAATATCTCGGTATGAAACCCGGTGATATCTATAACCAAAAACTGCTCAACAAACGCACCGTAGAGGACGACGATGCCGTATCGAACCTATATCTTGACAAGGGTTACCTCTTCTTCCGTTTGATTCCGTTGGAAACAAACATCGACAACGACTCGATAGACCTCGAAATGTCGATTGTCGAGGGACCTCAAGCACGCATCAACAAGGTGATTATCAACGGTAACGACCGTTTGTACGAACACGTTATACGTCGTGAATTGCGCACCAAGCCCGGCGAGTTGTTCAACAAAACCGACCTTGTACGCTCGGCTCGCGAGATAGCCCAAACCGGTCACTTCGACCCCGAGTCGATGGACATTCAACCCCGACCCAACCCCGAGAACGGTACGGTGGATATCGAAATGAATCTTACTTCCAAGTCGAACGACCAAATTGAACTCTCACTCGGCTGGGGACAAACAGGTGTTATCGGTAAAGTGAGCCTCAAGTTTACCAACTTCTCTATGCGCAACTTGTTCAACCCCAAGAGTTACAAGGGTATTATCCCCCAAGGCGACGGACAGACATTTACCATCAGCGCACAGACCAATGCTCGTTATTACCAAGCCTACAGCATATCGTTCTTCGATCCTTGGTTTGGTGGCAAACGCCCCAACTCATTCTCGGTATCGGCATACTACAGCCGACAAACAGGTATCGAACAATCATACTATAACAACAACTACTACAACCCCTATCTGTATGGTGGATATGGTTATGGATCGAGTTACTACGACCAATCATACTATCAATCGCAGATAATGAACGCTTACGACCCGTCGAAGTCGTTGCAATTGGCCGGTATAAACTTCTCATTCGGTAAGCGTCTTTCGTGGCCCGACGACTACTTTACCTTTATGGTTGACCTTGGTTATCAGGCATACATCCTCAAGAATTGGGACTACCTATATTATATGAATACAGGTACATCACACAGTATTACCTTGGGTGCCACATTGGGTCGTACATCAATCGACAACCCCATCTTTACCCGTAGAGGTTCGCAATTCTCGCTATCGGTACAACTTACACCTCCCTACTCGGCTTGGGACGGAGTGGACTACAAATCACTCTCGCAACAAACCTCACAAAAGGCCAAGCAAGAGATGTACCGTATGATTGAATACTACAAAATCAAGTTCAAAAGCCGCACATACACCCCTCTTATCAACCCCGACGGACAATATACATTGGTGTTGATGACACGCGCCGACTTTGGTTTGTTGGGTAGTTACGACCCATACAAAAAGTCGCCTTTCGAAACCTTCTATGTGGGTGGTGACGGTATGACCGGCTCATATACATACGCAACCGAAACAATAGGTCTGCGTGGTTACGACAATGGTGCATTCACACCTTGGGGATATGAGGGATACGCTTATACCCGATTCTCGCTCGAGTTGCACTTCCCGTTCTTGTTGCAACCCTCAACCACCATCTACGGCTTGGCATTTGTCGAGGCAGGTAACGCTTGGCAAAACATAAAGGACTTCAACCCCTTCTCGGTTAAACGTTCGGCCGGTGCCGGTGTGCGTGTATATCTGCCTATGATTGGTATGCTGGGTATCGACTGGGCATACGGTTTCGACAAGGTATTTGGCAATCGAGGTGGCAGTCACTTCCACTTCATACTTGGTCAAGAGTTCTAAAACAGTGGTGCAATTTTGTTAATTGTGTTAAAAATAATCCACGACAAAGCGATTTAGTAAAGAGTTGTTTTTAACTTTACGCCACAAAATGAGTCTTAATAGAAAATGATTTGTTAACCCTTAAAGAACACGAATATGAAAAAACTTAGCATTATACTGTTCGCCATAGTGGCTTGCGCATTCACAGCATCGGCACAAAAGTACGCACTTGTCGATATGGAGTATATCTTGAAGAACATCCCCTCGTACGAAATGGCAAACGAGCAACTCAACCAAGTAGCCAAGCGTTGGCAGAAGGAGTGCGACGATATGGCTGCCGAGGCCGAAACACTCTTCAAGAACTACCAATCGGATATGGTATTCCTTACCGATGAAATGAAGACACAACGCGCCGATGAGGTAAAAGCCAAAGAGCAAGAGGTACTCGAGTTGCGTCGCAAATACTTCGGCCCCGAAGGCGAATTGTACAAAAAGCGCGAAAGCCTGATGAAACCCATCCAAGACGACATATACAATGCCATAAAGAAGTTGTCGGAAGAGAAAGGGTATATGATGGTGATTGATCGCGCCTCATCGAGCAACATCATTTTTGCATCGCCCAAAGCCGATATTAGCAATGATGTACTCGCTAAATTGGGATATTCCAAATAATATATGTAAATTTGCCCCGCAAAACGAAATAACAACAAGAATATAAACAAATTAAATATCAATTATTATGCTAAAGAAATTAGTTATCGCATTTATGTGCTGTTTGCCGCTTACTATGGTGGCTCAATCATTCAAATTTGGTACTGTTAATGCCAATGAAGTTTTAGCTGCTATGCCCGAGCGTGCCGATGCCGAAACTCAATTGATGGATCTTCAAAAACGTTACGAAAACGAATATGTAAAACTTCAAGAAGATTTCCAAAAGAAATACCAAGAGTTCCAAGCAATGGGCGACACAGTACCCGAAACAATCCAAATGCGTCGCGCTGAGGAACTTCAAGCAATGCAACAACGTATTGAGAGTTTCCTCCAAGTTGTAGATCAAGATATGAACAAGAAACGCCAAGAATACTTTGCACCCGTTCAACAAAAATTGATGGATGCCATCAACGCTGTAGGTGCTGAAAATGGCTTTACATATATCTTCGACATCAACACCGTTCTCTACAAAGGTAACGGCAACGAGGATGTTACTCCTCTTGTAAAGGCTAAATTAGGATTGAAATAAGTTTTCTCGGGGACACCCCGGCTAACGCATTAGAATTATAAAGGCTGTGTCGGGCTATACCTTTCCCGATACAGTTTTTTTTGTAAAACACAGGATATATGCAACAAAACGGAGGTAAACAAGCACCCATCGGCATTTTCGATTCGGGCTACGGAGGTCTTACCATACTTTCGGATATACGTCGCGTACTGCCTCAATACGACTACATTTACTTGGGCGACAACGCTCGTGCGCCCTACGGCACACGCTCGTTTGAGATTGTATATCGATTTACACTCGAAGCCGTGCAATACCTCTTCGACCAAGGCTGTCAGTTGGTTATCTTGGCTTGCAACACAGCATCGGCCAAGGCATTGCGCTCCATACAGCAGAAGGACCTGCCTCATATCGACCCCTCACGCCGAGTGTTGGGTGTGATACGCCCCA
The DNA here is from genome assembly GCA_017532725.1 of Bacteroidaceae bacterium. GTDB lineage: Bacteria > Bacteroidota > Bacteroidia > Bacteroidales > Barnesiellaceae_A > Barnesiella_A. The sequence continues at coordinate 7,931 of JAFXIZ010000030.1, read as the reverse complement.
CGGTAGAGGCTCTGAGTAGCATCACACACAACGGTAATATCGGATTGTTGGGAACTCCCGGAACTATCAACTCAGGCTCATACACAGCCGAGGTTGCCAAACTCTATCCCTCATACAATGTGTACGGACAAGCCTGCCCGATGTGGGTACCCTTGATTGAAAACAACGAAACCAACAATGAAGGTACGCACTACTTTGTAAAAAAATACATCGATGCCCTGTTGGAGCAAAACAACCTTATCGACACCGTTATATTAGGATGCACACACTACCCCTTGTTATATCCTATCATACGTGAGCATCTACCCTCACACATCCACCTCCTATCACAAGGGGCTCTTGTGGCCGAGAGTCTGAAGGACTACCTTATGCGACACCCCGAAATGGAGCAAAGATGTTCACAAAACGGCTCTTGCATATACCTCACAACCGAGTCGGAGAAGAAGTTTACCGATACGGCAACTCTATTCCTCAACGACACTATCACAGCCCGACAGATTGAGTTGGGATAATACAATACGATATGGAAAAGAACGACAAAGACGGCATACGCATCAATAAATATATCAGCGACTATGGATTCTGCTCGCGCCGTGAGGCCGACAAACTCATAGAAGATGAGCGCGTTACTATCAACAATCGCCTTGCCACGCCCGGCGATAAGGTGGGTGAAAACGACACCGTACGCATCGACGGCGAGCATTTGGCCTTCGTACCTCGCGAGGCTCGCCCCAAGAAACACCGTTGGGGGCCTCCACGCAATGCAGAGAACAACGAAGAGAGCCAGCCTACACGCAAGGCCGGACAACGTGGTGCTGTGCGCAACAGCAAGCGCACATCGACAAGTGCCAAGCCTGCTACACAACGTAGCAAATCGGCCACTCAAAAACCTACCACCGGCAACAAAAACAGTCGCCCTAAAAACACCAAACGCTAACCGTATTCCGTTGCTATGCCTGTAAAGATTCCGGCTTCACTTCCGGCTGTAGAGTTACTACGAGCCGAGAACATATTTGTTATGGATGAGCATCGCGCCAATACGCAGGACATTCGCCCCTTGCGCATTGTCGTGCTCAACCTTATGCCCTTGAAGATTGTAACCGAAACCGATTTGCTGCGATTGCTATCCAACACTCCGTTGCAAATAGAACTCGACCTGATAGTCCCCTCGGGACACGTTTCGCGCAATACTCCTCAAGAGCATTTAGAGGCGTTTTACAAAGAGTTCAACGATATCAAGTCGCAGAACTACGATGGTATGATTATAACGGGAGCCCCTGTCGAACACCTTGACTTTGAGCAAGTCGATTATTGGAACGAACTTACCGAGATATTCGATTGGGCGCACACGCACGTCACCTCTACGATGTACATTTGCTGGGCAGGTGTGGCTGCACTTTACTACCGTTACGGTATTCCCAAATATATGCTCGACAAAAAGAGATTCGGTGTATTCGAGCATCGTATGTTGGGTAGCGAGCGCAATCCCCTATTCCGAGGTTTTGACGATGTATTCTACGTACCTCACAGCCGTCACTGCGAGATACGTCGCGAAGATGTGGAGCGCATCGACGAGTTATCGCTGCTATCGTACTCACAAGAGAGTGGCGTACATATCGTAATGGGACGTGGTGGCCGCGAATTTTACATTATGGGACACTCAGAATATGCCCCCAATACGCTCGACAACGAGTATCGTCGCGACATTTCACGAGGGCTCCCCATAGAGATACCCCAGAACTACTATCGCGACAACAACCCCGATAACGAGCCTGTTGTGCGCTGGCGATCGCACGGCAACTTGCTATTCAGCAATTGGCTCAACTATTTTGTATATCAACTCACCCCCTACGACCTCAACCACATACAATGAAACAACGCCGAGCAATAGAACTATTGGCACCTGCCAAGAATGTCGATACAGGCATTGAAGCCATCCTACACGGTGCCGATGCCGTATATATAGGTGCGCCTCGCTATGGTGCGCGCGCTGCAGCCGGCTGCACAGTAGCCGACATCGAGCGTCTGTGCCGCTTTGCACACACCTACAATGCTCGCGTATATGTGGCACTCAATACGATACTGTATAAAGAGGAGTTGCAAGATGCCCAACGCATCATCTACGACCTGTATCACGCCGGCGTCGATGCCCTTATCGTGCAAGATATGGCGCTGCTCGATATGGAGTTGCCCCCTATTGCCTTGCACGCCAGCACGCAATGCGACAATCGTACCCCCGAGAAGGTGAAGTTCCTGTCGGATGCCGGCTTCTCGCAAGTTGTATTGGCGCGTGAACTTTCGTTACAGCAGATTCGCAACATATCGGCTGCCACCGACGTGCCGTTGGAGGTATTTGTTCACGGTGCTTTATGCGTGAGTTACAGTGGACAGTGCTATATGAGTGCAGCCCTGACAGGACGCAGTGCCAACAGGGGCGAATGCGCTCAATGCTGCCGACTACCCTACACCCTCATCGACGGCAATGGTCGTAAGGTTGCCATCGACATGCACCTGTTGTCGCTCAAGGACCTCAACCAAAGCAATCGATTGGAGGAGTTGTTGGATGCCGGAGCATCATCGTTCAAAATTGAAGGCCGCCTCAAAGATGTAGCCTATGTCAAGAACATTACAGCCTACTATCGCAGGGAGATAGACAAGATATTGGAACATCGCAGTGATGAGTTTTATCGCGCATCGGACGGCATCTCCACCATATCATTCACCCCCAATCCACACAAAAGTTTCAATCGAGGGTTTACCCACTACTTCCTCGACGGTCGTGGCAAAGACACCATTATACAACCCGACACACCCAAGTCGATAGGCGAGCCTATAGGCGCCTTATGTCGTGTCATAGACAATCGCACCATCGTGGTAAAGAGCGATGCCCACCTGCACAACGGCGACGGACTGTGCTACTTCGACAACCAAGGCACGTTCCAAGGTTTTCGCCTCAATCGCGTAGAGGGCAATACACTGCACCTTGCCTCGGCACAAAAATTTACCGTAGGGGCTAAACTCTATCGCAACAGCGACCACGACTTCGACACAGCCTTGCAACGCCCCACAGCACAACGCCATATCGAGGTGTCGATAACCCTTGCCGAGCAGCCATCGGGTTTTGCCATCACCATTACCGACGGCAAGACCACCACAACCCACCGTTGCGATGCCGACAAGACTCCGAGTCGCACCCCACAGGCTGCACGACAACAACAAGAACTTGCCAAACTCGGCAATACCCCCTATCGTGCCACAAAGGTTGAGATAGCCCTTACGCAGGACTATTTCATACCCCCCTCGCAACTATCAACTTGGCGACGCGAAGCAATCGAGTGGTTTCATCGCGCACGCAGCATAGCCTATCGCCCCGACCGTCGCAAGGCAGCACAAGGCAACACACCGTGGCACACTGACACTGTCGATTATCACGCCAATATAGCCAACCCCGTGGCACACGATTTCTATCGCCATCACAGCGTGGCAACAGCAACACCGGCCTTCGAGTTATCGCCCGTTGCCGATGCCGAACTAATGCGCACACGCCATTGCATACGACATCACTTGGGCGCGTGCCTGCGTACGCCCCAAGGCAAAAATCTTGTCGCACCCCTTACCTTGCAACAAGGCAACGTCACACTCGCACTCCATTTCGACTGCGCACGATGCGAAATGGTGATAAAAAAGGGGTGAAATTCCCCTCAAAATGGGGTGCAATTGTGAAATAATGTTAAATATATGCTTAATAACATACTTTTTTAGCACACACCTCTTGACAAACCAAAAAAAGGTGTTACCTTTGCAATGTGTTTTTCATGGTATTAGAATTAAGGTTAACGAAGATTGGTTGTCGGGAGACAATCAATTTTTTTTGTACCTACTCGTAAACATCCTTCCCTGCATACTTAAAATACTTTTTACGACCGAACAAACTTCTTTGCCGAGGTGTTGTAAAAAGAAAAAGTATGAAAAAACTAATCATTCTATCGACCATATTATTGACAGGTATCGTGTATGTGGCTTGCAGCAAGCACGATGCAATATATTTTGCCGACCTGCCGGCCGAGGCGCAGGCCTTCCTATTGAAGTATTTTCCCGACAATCTTGTGGCTAAAGCCGAGCAACACGACGAGGAGCCTCGCTACGAAGTGATACTCGACAACGGTTATGAAATAGACTTTTACGGCGATGGGCGATGGCAAGAGATAGACAGCCGTCACGCCATCCTGCCTGCCGAGTTGATACAAGGCGTACTACCCGAGAAAATTCGCAATTTTCTTGAGCAGGAATACCCGTTGGCAGGTGTCAGTGCCATAGAACGGTCGGCAGCCGGATATAACATCGAGTTGGCTGCTACACCATCCATCGAACTTTACTTCGATCCAGTGGGGAATGTAATGACCGATTGGGGCGACGATTAGATGCGCTCGTAGGTTACAAAGGTGTAGTCGTAGGGGTGACGCTCATCGGCAGTATGCTCCTCGCGCTCTATTTCGCGCCACTCATCGTAGTTGATTGTGGGGAAATAGGTGTCGGCATCCGTAAATTCGTGATGTATGTGCGTAAGGTATAAGCGATTGGCTCTACCGAGTGTCTGCTCATACAGGGTGGCACCACCTATAACAAACAACTCCTTCTCATCGGCTTGTGCAAAGGCCTCATCTATCGAGTGCATCACTACGGTGTTATCCCAAGCAGCATCGGCCTGACGTGTAATGACAACATTGGTACGACCTGGCAAAGCCCCCTTGGGGAGTGACTCAAACGTGCGACGTCCCATCACAATGGTATGTCCCAATGTTATGGCTTTAAAACGCTTCAGGTCGTTGGGCAAGTGGCACAACAACTCTTGTTGCTTGCCTATGGCATTGTTTGCGGCTATAGCGGCAATAAGTGAAATCATAGCAATCGATAGTTACACTGCTACCACACCGGCAATGTGAGGATGTGGATCGTAGTCGGTAAGTTGGAAATCGGAATATTTAAAATCGAAAATAGACTTAACCTCGGGGTTGATAATCATACGGGGCAAGGCACGAGGCTCGCGCTTGAGTTGTTCGTGTACTTGCTCGAGGTGATTGGTATATATATGAGCATCGCCCAAGGTATGAACAAAGTCGCCAGCCTTCAAGCCCGTAACCTGCGCCATCATTTGCAGCAACAAGGCATACGAAGCGATGTTGAAAGGCACGCCCAAGAAGATGTCGGCACTGCGTTGGTACAGTTGCAGGCTCAAACGGCCATCGGCCACATAAAATTGGAAGAAAGCGTGACAAGGAGGCAACTTCATCTCGGGCAGGTCGGCCACATTCCACGCATTCACTATAATACGGCGTGAGTCGGGGTTGTTCTTTATCGTATCCACCACCTCTTGTATCTGGTCGATGTGCCCACCCTTATAGTCGGGCCACGAACGCCACTGATAACCATATATATGACCCAAGTCGCCATTATCATCGGCCCACTCGTTCCATATACGCACACCGTTTTCCTGCAAGTACTTTACATTGGTATCGCCGGCAAGAAACCACAACAATTCGTGGATGATAGACTTCAGGTGCAACTTCTTGGTAGTGAGCAAGGGGAAACCCTCCTCAAGGTTAAAACGCATTTGATAACCAAACGTACTGATAGTACCCGTTCCCGTACGGTCGTCTTTGCGCACACCGTTGTCAAGAACATATTGCAAGAGGTCGAGATATTGTTTCATAGTGAATATTCTTTTCGTAGGCAAAGATACAACAAAGAAACGGAAGTGAAAGCGATATATGGAAAGAATATTGTTTGTTAGCAATTTAGCTATGTTAGTCCCAATATTACACAATCAAGCCAAGAATTTTAACAATAAAAAAGCATTACTATTTTATGTTTATTGGTACAACAGACCACCTATTTCAAATTAAATAAGTACTTTTGTCATAAGTAATATAAATAATAATACAAATGGCAAAAGCAAAACCTTTCATCAAGTGGGTTGGTGGGAAAAGCCAACTCATTGAACAACTCGAAGCATTGCTTCCAGCTGACTTTGCAGAAAGGGAAAATATCACTTACATAGAGCCTTTTGTGGGTGGTGGAGCTATGCTCTTCTATATGTTACAGACATATCCCAATATTAAGTCAGCCATTATAAACGATATTAACCCTGATTTAACATTATGCTATCAGGTAGTGAGGGATAATCCGACTGAATTGATAAAGTCACTTAATACAATTCAGTCAGAGTATTATGCTCTGCAATCAGAAGAAAAACGTAAGAGTTTTTTTCTACAGCAACGAGACAAATTCAATACTAAAACTCTGAACGAAATAGATAATTGTACTTTATTCTTCTTCCTTAATAGGACTTGTTTTAATGGACTTTACAGAGTGAATAAGGCCGGTAAATTTAATGTGCCTTTTGGGAAGTATGCAACACCAACTATTTGTGATGCAACTACTATATATGCAGATAGTAAACTTTTACAAAGTGTGGAAATTCTGACAGGAGATTTTGAACAAACATTTGCAAAAATCAAAGATAATACCTTTTTCTATTTCGACCCCCCATATCGTCCTCTTAGCAACACATCTAGTTTTAAAGACTATTGCAAAGAGGATTTTAACGACAATGATCAAATTCGTTTAAAGATATTTTGCGACCGATTAAATGAGGCTGGTGTGGATTTTATGCTTAGCAATTCTGATTGTTTGGGCAAAGATAATAAAGATCGCTTCTTTGATGACTTATTTATTAATTATAAAATAGAAAGAGTGTGGGCATCAAGAAGTGTAAATGCCATTGCTTCGAAAAGAGGTAAGTTAACAGAAATCGTAGTGAACAATTATCATAATAGATTATTGCAAAATGAATTCACATACAAAGGAACAATTTGACTTGTTCATAACTCAACTAAAAGAGACTAATACGACTCTTGGATTTTATTGTGATTTTGAAAAGATACATAATAACGTAGAATCTATTTCCATAAAGTTGAATCAATTGAATTATTTGATTGGTCAAGTTGATATGGAGGCTGCAATCCGGAGGCTCTGGAATGAAAATAAAAATGTTTTCAGTATATTAGAAATATTAATAGCAGTTCGTACATCGGATAAGAAAAAGGCTATAATGGCTGATGGAAACGTAAAATTAATAAGTACCCTTTTTGATAGCGTTGAGGGAGTTATTGAATACATACATAGCACCGGTCTTTATGAAGTGTTTAAAAATAAGCAAATCAAGAATCTTGTTGACTATGTATTTGGAGTTGAAACAGGTCTTGATACCAATGCTCGCAAAAATAGAAGTGGTCATTTAATGGAAAAACAGATTGCCTCTATGTTAGACGACGCAAACGTCACTTACCGTCAGGAAGTATATTCAACAGAATATCCCGAATTATCCGTTTTAGGTGAAGATAAAAAACGTTTTGACTTTGTGATAGAAACAGACCGTTGTAAATATTTAATAGAAGTAAACTTTTATAGTGGAGGAGGCTCCAAATTGAATGAGGTAGCACGTGCATATTCAGAACTATCTCCAAAAATTAACGCTGTAAATGGTTTTGAATTTGTTTGGATTACCGATGGTATTGGATGGAAATCAGCCAAAAACAAGTTAGAGGAAGCCTTTTACACAATCCCTAACATTTATAATCTTACAACTATTGATGAGTTTATTAAACAAGTGAAGGAGGAAACTTTATGATACGTGGAGGTGTTGGAGGTGGAAATACAAAAACAGGACTTATATATGAAGCAAAAGTTGATTTAACTACCTTCCTGAACGCTCAAAAAGGCTATGTAGTTAAAGATATGGATATTTTTTATAACAAAGAACTTGTTGGAAATATCTTTAAAAAACATGGATTATATAAGTTCTTAAAACAGAAAGGGATTGACTGGAGAAAACATTTGTCAAAAAAACTTTTACCAGATAACTGTATTTA
>JAFXIZ010000029.1 GCA_017532725.1 Bacteroidaceae bacterium | reverse complement strand
TCAATGGATAGAATACCGGATTCCGGTTCCGACGATTGGGGTTCGACTCCCCATAGGTGTACGAAAAAAGAGGCATCAATTCAGCCTCTTTTATTTTATAATATTCCGATTGAATAAAAAATTAGGGCTGATTTCCCTTTTTGGATTCAGCCCATAATGGTGTTATTTGACTTTTAATATTTGTCAAACACTAAAAATTTGCAAAAAATCTTTTTATAGTTTTTTACTTATCTTTCTTCACTTTGCCAACCTCCTTTATAAGTAGTAGTACTTGTCACACATTCATAGCCAGATGCCTTTGTCTGACTACCTTGTGAATTACTACTTCCTTTTGACTGAGATGCATTCCCGGATCCACCTACATATTTATTTCCGGCATGAACTTCGCCACCATATTGAGTATTATTAGAATTTGAATTACCCCTATTAGAATCATAATTGTAATGTTGCAAATTACCATACTCCTTACTACCATCGCTTTTTGTCACACTACAACGTTCTCCTTCTCTTTTATACTCATAATCATCAGCAAACATTGTTAATGAAAATACTGCGCAAACAGCTAATAGAATCATCTTTTTCATATTATATAAATTTAAGAGTTAAACATATGCAAATGTACCCAAGTGTTTATGAATAGTTCTCGGGTAATAGTAAGCACATTTTACTAAAGCGTATAATTTTTATACACCTATTAATCAATACTTTCTATATCAAAAGCATCGGTGTAATAAAGGAAGAAATTATGCTTGAGGGCTATTGAGATTCTCAAAAGCAGTTCGGTATTAATAGAAGGTTGGGAAAAGATATAATACATATTAGGACGCTCGCAATTAATTTTTCTTGCGAGCCAAGCCACCGAACGCTCTTGTCTTTGCAGTTCTTGTTTGATAAGTTGCCCTATGTGTATCATAAAAAAAGGGTGAACTATCTGTTACTTATCTTCATCTGAGGTACCGCCAAGCACCTTGAACACCAACAAGCACAAACAGCCCACACCTTATACAGGTATGAACATTCGGTTTACGCTTATTCTCGTGTTCTTTCAATTGGCGGTTTTCAGATGAGAGAATAATAGCCTAAAGTTCTTTTATTTATATGTTATAATTTTATCTCTTACAATTTTTCAAATATTAATTGTTCAAACTCTTCGCAAAGATAACGCAAGCCGAGAGGAGAACAAAATAAATTTCATTTATTTTCAAAGCAAAAGCAATTCTTGCCAAGAGGCATCTTCAATAGAAGAACATCTTTTGACTATATAATTGCTACTATTAAACGCACTATGAGTATGAATTTACCCTCTTGCGCGGCGCATATAGTTGCGCAGGATAGTGGCATTGATTTCCGATGGGGTTTCTATAGCGAGTATGGCCGGTAGGTCATTCTCGGCAAAGAATTGAGGCAGAATACTGCTCAACGCCTCCTCACTGTCGGCCTTGAAATATCGAAATCCGTGTATGGCAGCATACCCTTCTATGGGCTGACGGCGTTGCACCTCAAAGCACTCCTCCAATTCGGGCAAGTCCGACGGGCCTTTGATGAAACGGAATATTCCTCCTCCCCCATTGTCCATCACCACAATTTTGAATCGTGGTGTTGCCAATGTTGTTGCCAATGCTCCGGCATCATAGCCGAAACTCATATCGCCGGTAATGAGCAGATGTTGGTCATTATCTACCAGCGATGCACCCAAGGCTGTCGAGGTACTGCCATCGATGCCACTAACGCCTCTATTACAGTATGATGCTGTAACTTGTGGGGTGTCGAACAATTGTGCATATCGAATGGATGTTCCGTTCGACAAGTGCAACACTGTGCCTTGTGGTATGGCAGGGAGCAATATCGAAAAGGCTTTCAGGTCGCACCACGGTGCTGCATCGACTATACGGTTGTGCAAGGCTGTGGCTACAATCTCGCGTTCACGCCACAGTGCCGAATAGTCCGACGCTACCGACCGGCATAAGGGTGCTATCTGCGACACAAACGAGGCAGCATCGGTGGTTATCTTGTGTGTAACACACTGCATCGTATCTATAATATACGATTCGTTACCTATTCGCCAATGAGATTGTGGTGCGTAGGTGCGCAAGAACTCTTTTACCATACGCGATACCGGCGCACCTCCCAGCGTTATGAGCAAATCGGGCGCAAAGTCGCCCTTCTCGCTATTATCTATGACAGTGAGTACTCGGTCGATAGTGGGTATGAAATTATCATCGCGCACATTGGCTATACTCTCGGTCAGCACTACTACTTGGGGCAGTTGTGCCAACAGGCTTAAAGCCTCTTGCAAAGCGACTGACGGCTGCAACATTGTAGCCAATATCATCACTCGACGCGACTGCGAAACGGCTTGTGCAAAATACAATGCATCACTCGACGCCAACTGCGCCGAAGGGCGTATGGCCTCAACAACAGCCGGTTGCGCAGGCTCTACATCGGCAACGGCACACAAGGGGTCACGCAACGGCACATTGATATGCACCGGCCCACAACAAGGCTCTGTGGCTTGCATCAGGGCATCGTTTATCATACGACGGGCATACCACATCGCTGCATTGTCGCACCCTGTGGGCAGATGGTACGACTGCTTGACAAAATGGCTCAATGCTCCTTGTTGACGTATGGTTTGGCTATCGTCTTGATCAATCCATTCATCGGGACGGTCGGCCGAAATAACAATAAGGGGAATGTGTCGATAATATGCCTCGGCAATGGCAGGAGCATAATTGAGCAATGCCGTACCCGAGGTACAAACAAGAGCCACCGGCCGATTGCTGCGAGTAGCCATTCCCAATGCCACAAAAGCAGCCACACGCTCATCCACCACAACGTGATGTTCTATGGCTTTTTCGCGTGCAAATGCTATCAACAACGGTGCATTGCGCGAGCCGGGCGATAAGACAACACGATGCACCCCACGCGCCACGCATAGGGCTACCAATTCTCTACATTGGGGATGAGTGGTATTTTCCATATCTCTATTTATTATTGAAATGCCTTAAGCAGCGTTTGCGACTTGGCACACGTTTCGTTCCATTCGTCGGTTGCTACCGATTGAGCCGTAAGCCCTCCACCTACATACAAGCGCACTGCATCGGGAGTAAACTCCATACTGCGCAGATTGACATACAACCCACAACGACCATCATCGAGCGCTTCGCCCACATACCCACCATAGTAACGGCGCGAATGAGGCTCACTCTCGCCTATGGCTAGCATAGCCACCTGTGTGGGTGTTCCTGCCACTGCCGGAGTGGGATGCAACGAGGCTACCAATCGGTCGCGCACGGCAGTATCGTGCTGCGTGGTAATGTCGAAGTGCGTACACAGATGCTCCACTTGCGCTGCTTGTCGGGTATGTGTATTCACAACAACATCATTAAGGTTGTGGCTACGCAATATGTCGGATATATATTGGGTAACATACTGCTGTTCCCTCCTCTCTTTCTCACCCCAAGGCGCATCGACACCCACAGCACGAGTACCTGCCAAGGCCATTGTTGCGTAACCACCATTGTGCGATTGCAACAAAACCTCGGGCGTTGCCCCTACCCAACCACACACACCGGGGTAACTCACCATAAAGACGTAAGCCGACGGATAGAGCCGGCACAGTCGGGCAAAATAAGAGGGCAAAAAATTAAGGGTATCGCAACCACGAGTTATCGTGCGAGAAAGCACAACCTTCGCCACATCGCCGTGTTGCATACGGTCGATAAGCGACTGTGCCGTATCGAGATAGGTCGAATACTCCATATCGGCACCCGACAACTCTTGCCACTCGGCACAGCGAGGTAGCATTGCGTGCAATCGGTCTATATCTTGAGGAAATAAATCGGGATGTATGGTAAAGGGCTTTGCATCGCCAGTTATATCGAACGGCACTGCGCGAAAGCCATTGTCGATACTCATCGAAGGCACTCCCTGCGTTTGCGCACCGAAACGGCACGACACCTCACCGGGATAACGACACACATAGAAAGGCACATTCTTCGCCAAGCAGCAAGCAACCAGCTCACTCGCCTCATCGACACTGCAATATGGCGAATACTCTTTCATACAACTATAGTGGACGTGCTATCAGGTCGAACGGCATCGTTTCTACAACTGTCACATCGCAGAACTCGCCCACAGCCAACGGTTTGGTTTTCTCTATCAACACCTCATTATCCACCTCGGGCGAGTCGTATTGTGTGCGCCCTACATAGTAATCGGGCTCTTCTCTATCCACCAACACGCGCAACACAGCATCTTGCTTCGTTGCATTAATGTCGGAGGCTATCTCCTCCTGCAATGCCATCAGGCTATCGAGGCGACGTTGCTTCACTTCATCGGGAATATCGTCGGCATAATGGCGCGCAGCGTAGGTGCCCTCCTCCTCGCAATAGGCAAAGGCGCCCATACGTTCAAATCGGGCATCGCGCACAAACTGCAACAACTCCTCAAAGTCCTCCTCCGTTTCACCCGGATGCCCCACCATCAGCGTTGTGCGTAGGTGTATGCCGGGAACTTCGCGACGGATACGCGCCAAGAGGTCGTACGTCTCTTGCTTGGTAACGTGACGCAACATCTTATCGAGCATATTGTCGCTGATGTGTTGCAATGCTATATCGAGATATTTACACACATTATCGTGGCGCGCCATAACGGGCAATAGGTCGTAAGGGAATCCTGCCGGATAGGCATAGTGCAGGCGTATCCACTCCACGCCTTCGATTTGCGCCATTTCATCGATGAGTTGCGCCAATCGATTTTCGCCATACAAGTCCTCGCCATAGTACGACAGGTCTTGTGCAATTATCTGAAACTCTTTCACGCCCTTGGCTACCAACGAGCGCACCTCATCGAGTATCTGCTCCATCGGGTACGATTGGAAACGACCCGTTATGAGTGGGATGGCACAATATGAGCAGAAACGGTTGCAGCCTTCGGCAATCTTTATGTAGGCATAATGCGAGGGCGTAGTAAGGATGCGTTCGGTGGAGCATACCACCTCCGAACGACCCAAATCGGCCAACAGATTTTCCCAATCGAACTTTCCGTAGAACTTATCCACCTCGGGGATTTCGGCTGTAAGTTCCTCACGATAACGCTCCGAGAGGCAACCCATCACAAAGAGTTTGCCTATGCGACGGCGTTTCTTGGCATCGGCAAGTTGCAGTATCATTTCGATACTCTCCTCCTTGGCATCGCCAATGAAGCCACAAGTATTCACCACAACAATCTCGCCCGACACCTTATCGGCATCGTGAAACACGTCATAACCGGCTGCTGCAAAACAATGCATCAGGCGTTCCGAATCGACCAAATTCTTGGAACAACCGAGCGACACTATATCTACTCTATTGCGCTTCATATCATTCGCCAAAGAGTGAATCTACAAAGGCTGCACGGCGAAATACCTGCAAGTCCTCCATACCCTCGCCCAATCCGATGTATTTTACAGGTATCTTGAATTGATCGGAGATACCTATCACAACACCACCTTTGGCAGTACCGTCGAGTTTTGTAATAGCCAACTCATTCACTTCGGTGGCAGCCGTAAATTGCTTGGCTTGCTCAAAGGCATTTTGACCTGTCGAGCCATCAAGCACCAGCAACACTTCGTGAGGCGCATCGGGCAATACCTTGGCCATTACATTCTTTATCTTGGTCAACTCGTTCATCAGTCCTATCTTGTTGTGCAGACGACCGGCTGTATCTATAATCACCACATCGGCATTATTGGCTTTGGCCGAACTGAGTGTATCGAACGCCACCGAAGCAGGATCGGAGCCCATCTTTTGTTTCACCACAGGCACACCCACGCGATCGCCCCACGCCACCAACTGCTCTACAGCAGCGGCACGGAATGTATCGGCAGCACCCAAATACACCGAGTATCCTTTCTTCTTATACTGATAAGCCAACTTTCCTATGGTAGTAGTCTTACCTACACCATTCACGCCCACAACCATAATAACATAGGGGCGTTTATCGGCAGGAACGGCAAAATCCTCGGCATCATCCTCACCGGTTTCGGTAAGGAGCGCAGTTATCTCCTCACGCAATATGCGATTGAGTTCCGAAGTACCCATATATTTGTCGCGCGCCACGCGCTCCTCGATGCGCTGAATGATGCGCAAGGTAGTATCTACACCTACATCCGATGTAATAAGCACCTCTTCGAGATTGTCCAACACCTCGTCATCGACTTGCGATTTACCGGCAACGGCACGCGCCAACTTGGTAAATACGCCCTCTTTGGTTTTAGACAAACCCTTGTCCAAAGTCTCTTTTTTCTCTTTCGAGAAGAAATTAAACCAAGCCATAAAACTTACTTTATATATGTTAAGGCGATGTCGCATCAATATCGCGACACAGCCATCCTATTTTAGTGCAAAAGTAACAAATTCGCAGGGTAAAAAAAAACTTCCTTGCACAAAATATTGTACAAGGAAATTTTTATACCGTAGTATAAATAGTATCTTAAGCAGATTATGCTTTCAAAGCAGCATCTACATTCTCCTTGAGGATCATTTCCTCTTGGAACATATAGGCACCGGTCTTGGGCGATTTCACCACTTTGATTACTTTCGCATAAGCACGGCTATCGCCTTTTTGCAGGGTTGCAACGGTTTTCTTTGCCATGGTTCAGACCTCCTTATTATTTAATTTCTTTGTGAACTGTTACTCGTTTGAGGATGGGGTTGTATTTTTTCAACTCCAAACGCTCGGTGGTATTTTTACGATTTTTGGTTGTAATATAACGCGAAGTGCCGGGCATACCACTTGCCTTGTGCTCGGTGCATTCGAGAATCACTTGCACTCTGTTACCTTTAGCTTTCTTTGCCATATTAGTTCATCATTTTTATTTCGGTTAAATACCCTTTCTCTACTGCATATTTGATTGCAGCATCCAAGCCCAACTTGTTAATCAAGCGCAGACCGGCGGCCGATACATTAAGGCTAATCCAGCATTGTTGCTCGACCCAATAGAATTTTTTGCTAAAGAGGTTAACATTGAAACGGCGTTTCGTGCGACGTTTCGAGTGCGAAACGTTATTGCCAACCATAGCTTTCTTCCCTGTAATTTGACAAATCTTTGACATCGCTATCTTTTCTTTTTAGTTTACTTTTTCAACTTTCACAAAACAGTGTGCAAATTTACAGCATTTTGAGATACCGTCCAAATTTTCGACCGAGAAAAAATTAAAAAAATCTTTTCCCTGTCATTTTAAGAGCATCACGACAATATTCTCGTCAATGCAAAATTTGCTTTGTTATTGTGACACAAGACGTTACACCATCTTGCTACCATAAGGCGATGCAAAGGTAATTATTTTATCGCAATTTTCACACATTTTGCACGCTGTTTTTTACTGCTTATAATTTCAGAACTCTACTTTAGAACTCTACGCTTATTTTTAAACGACCTCCTAAACCTCGTTCAACAACATCAAACAATGTTTTTAGCGTGATATTTTCACCGTCGGTTTCTACCTTCGATATAAAGGTACGTTTCTTATTGATACGTCTTGCCACTTCTTCCTGCGTAAGACATTGTTGTTCTCTTGCAGAACGAAGTTTGAAACCGATGCGCAACGCTTCAAGTTCGCGTTCTATTTTATCTCTTTCGGGAGTACCAACTTCACCGTAATATTGCGTCTTAAGTTGGTCTAATGATTTAGTATTTTTCATTTTTCGTTCTCCTTTTCTTGGTAATATTCATTCATCAATTTAACTGCACGCTCAATTTCACCGGATGGTGTCTTTTGCGTTTTCTTTTGAAAGCCCGATAATAACACAACAAATTTATTGCCGTCAAAGAAACAAAATATTCTAAAAATATTAGAGCCTAATTGCACTCTTATTTCAAAAAGCCCATTTGTACCCTCAATAAATCGAAGATATTGAACAGGTACACGCTCAATCGTTTCGATAATGCTTAAAATTTTGATTATCTTATCGCGAACTTTTTGATTTTGAGCAGCAAAAAACTCTTCAAAATAGTGCTTATATATTATTACTTCTCGGACTTTCATATCGCAAAGGTAATTTATAAATTACATTTTTGCAAGAAATAGGGCTATTTTTTAGAGGCAATAGACTATATTTTCCTTTTCGGTTTTCAAACACAGGTTTGATGTACACCTTTTCCTTTATATATAAAGACTTTGTTACATTTGTAGGTTTGCGCAAGAAGCCTTACATTTGCAGTGGCTAACAAGAATATTTATGCACAGCACCATTAATCGCATATCCGATTTTATACAGCAGGAGTCGCTACTCTTGCCCGACAGTCGCGTGATTGTGGGCTTGAGTGGTGGCGCCGATTCGGTGGCGTTGCTATCTGTTCTTGTTGCTATGGGATATGAGTGCATTGCTTGCCACTGCAACTTTATGCTGCGTGGCGATGAGAGTATGCGCGATCGCGACCACGCCGAGCGTATCGCCCTACAACTGCAAGTACCATTTGTCGAAACTACATTCGACACTGTGGGTCACGCTCAAGCCAAAGGCATTTCTATCGAGATGGCTGCTCGCGAACTGCGATATGAATGGTTTGAGCAGATGCGCATCGCCCATCGCGCCGATGCCATTGCCGTAGCGCACCACCGCGATGATAATACCGAGACTATCTTACTCAACCTCATACGAGGCACCGGCATTGCCGGCGTTACGGGTATGAGTCCTCGCAACGGTATGATTATTCGTCCCTTATTGTGCGTATCGCGCGACGAATTGATTGAGTATCTGTCCGATACGAAACTCTCTTATGTTACCGACAGCACCAACCTACAGTCGATATATACGCGCAACAAAATACGCTTGGAGGTTATGCCCCTGCTACGCGACATCAATCCGGCTGCCGACAGTTGCATCGAGCGTTCCATCGCCCACTTGCGCAGTTGCGAGAAGTATTATCGCGCAGCCATCGACGAATGGCGCAAGCGCGTGTGCATCGAGCGCAACAATACATTATATATAGACCTTACCGCGCTGCACACATCGCCCGACGCCTCGACGCTCCTTTTCGAGATTGCCACCCCGTTGGGTTTCAACGCCTCTCAAGTAACCGATATGGCAGGACTTACACAATCGTCGGGACGACAATTCCTATCGGCGACACATCGCGCCGTAAGTCATCGCGACAATCTCATTATCGAGCCTATCGCCACAACAACAACCGACGGAGTTGTAGCCACTTGGAGTGCCGGTGACACCACCACACAACATCGTATCACACCCCGATATTGCAATGCCGAAGGCTTCAGCATCATTCGCGACAAGAATACAGCCTGCTTCGACCTCGACCGAGTAAAATTCCCCTTGACACTGCGCCATTGGCAGCAAGGCGATACTTTTATACCCTTCGGGATGAGAGGGCGCAAGAAAGTAAGCGACTACTTCAACGACCACAAATACTCACTCATCGATAAGGAAAACGCCCTGCTGCTATGCGACAGCGAGAAAATCTTGTGGATTGTAGGCGAGCGCACCGGCAACGAGGCTCGCATCACCGACAGCACCCGTAGGGTTTTGGTACTCAAGTACGACGTTTAACAACTGCCTTTATTACACAAACAGGCACGCAACGTGCCGAAAAAAGTGTTAAAACATTAAACTAAATCAACCACCACACGTTAATTTCAAAAAATTGACGTATATTTGCGATGCAAAATTCAAAAGGTATTCGCTCGAATACTTCAAATATCACCGAATATTTTCGTTATTACTTATAATTAAGAGAACTTACCGATACAGCAATCTGAACAAGGATTAGCGTATTGTCGTTACGAAAAAAACACATTAACAGATGTACAACATTTTTGAACTCAAAGCTAAAACTTTACAAGAGTTGAAGGAGATAGCCGAGCAATTGGGTATAACCGTTGGTAGCAACATCGACACCGACGACTTGGTATATACCATTCTCGACGAACAAGCCATCACTGCAAGCAAGACTACCCAAGGCGATGGCAAGAAGAAAAAGAAAAGAACTCGCATTGCCAAGACCGACAAAGAGGCCGAGGTTGCCACCGAAGATGAGCCTACATTGCCTCTCGAAGTGCCTACTATCGAGGCCGTAGCCGAGCCGGCTGCCGACACTGCCGAGGAGGTAAAAGCACAACCCCAAGCAACCGAAGAGCCGGTACAGAAAGCCCGTCCCGGTCGCAAGAAAAAACAAAAACCTGCCGAGGAGGTTGCCGAACAACCTGCCGAAGTTACTACAGAGCCGGAGGTAACAGCCGAGCCGACCGGCACCAAACAGCAGCCTGTCGAGGAGAAGCCCGTCGAGGAGAAACCTCGTCGTGGTCGCAAGCGCATCAATCGTGAGGAACAGAGTGCCACTACCGAGCCTGTTGCCCCACAAGAGAACACCGAGCCTGTAGCATCGGAGCCTGTCACTCCCACCACCGAGCCGGCTGCCGACACAGCCGAGGCTGCGAAGCCCCAAGAGCCTGTCCTGCCCCCTTCTCCGGGTCTTTCGGCATTCTTCCCCAAGGCTACTCGCTTCATCTCGCGCGACAAGAACGGCAACATTATCAAACAACAATTCACGCCTCAAAACAAGGATAACAACCAAGACAACAACGGTGGAAACAACAACCACCCCAACAATAACAAGCAAAACAACAAGCAGAACAAGCGCAACAAGTCCAACAATGCGCCCCAAGATGATATGCGTCGCGAAGATCCTATGCGCGATGATATGTATCCTGCCGAACGCTTGTACGACTTCGAAGGCATACTTATGGGCTCGGGCGTATTGGAAATGATGCCCGATGGATATGGCTTCTTGCGCTCGCCCGACTACAACTACCTCACCTCGCCCGACGACATCTACGTTTC
This sequence comes from Bacteroidaceae bacterium, assembly GCA_017532725.1. GTDB lineage: Bacteria > Bacteroidota > Bacteroidia > Bacteroidales > Barnesiellaceae_A > Barnesiella_A. The sequence continues at coordinate 34,315 of JAFXIZ010000029.1, read as the reverse complement.
GCAATCGCAAATAAAGTTGTACGGTCTCAAGACAGGCGACGTTGTAGAAGGTCCTATCCGTCCCCCCAAAGAGGGCGAAAAATACTTCCCTCTTGCCAAGGTGGAGCGCATCAACGGCCGTCTGCCCGAGTTTGTTCGCGACCGTGTTCCCTTCGACCACCTTACCCCCTTGTTCCCCAATGAGAAGTTCGACCTTACAAGTGGCAAGTCGAGCAACCTATCAACTCGCGTTGTTGATATGTTCTCGCCCATAGGCAAGGGTCAACGTGGTCTTATCGTAGCGCAACCAAAGACGGGAAAAACAGTAATACTCAAAGATATAGCCAACGCAATATCGGAAAATCACCCCGAGGTATATATGATAATACTGCTCATCGATGAGCGTCCCGAGGAGGTAACCGATATGGCTCGTAGCGTAAACGCCGAGGTAATAGCCTCAACCTTCGACGAGCCTGCCGAACGCCACGTTAAGGTAACCAACATCGTATTGGAAAAGGCCAAGCGTATGGTAGAGTGTGGCCACGATGTTGTGATACTGCTCGACTCTATCACCCGGTTGGCTCGTGCTTTCAACACCGTATCGCCGGCTTCGGGCAAAGTGTTGTCGGGTGGTGTCGATGCTAACGCACTGCACAAGCCCAAACGTTTCTTCGGTGCTGCGCGTAATATCGAGAACGGTGGCAGCCTCACCATCATAGCAACGGCTCTCATCGACACCGGCTCGAAGATGGATGAAGTTATCTTCGAGGAGTTTAAGGGTACAGGTAATATGGAGTTGCAACTCGATCGCAAGTTGTCGAACAAACGCATCTTCCCCGCCGTCGATATCAACGCATCGAGCACCCGTCGCGACGACTTGTTGCACGACAAAGAGACACTCAACCGTATGTGGATACTGCGTCGCTACCTCGCCGATATGAACTCGGTAGAGGCTATGGAATTCCTCAAAGAACGCCTCGAACGCACCAGTTCAAACGAAGAGTTCCTCCTATCGATGAACGACTAACAAAACAGCATACAATAAGTAGTACCAAGGCGACCCCACAAGGTCGCCTTGGTAGTTTATGACAAGTATATCTCTCCCCTAATTTAGGTGAGGAGAATCAGCGTCTTACGCTGATATGCAAGCCGTAAGTATGAGCCACGAGCATCGTGGCTCTACGCCATAATCTATAAACCCTAAACGCTCTCTCTAAACCCTCTAAACCTCTTTTTGTTCTTACGTCGCTCCTTTTTCTTCCTGACATATAAATAAAAAAATCGCGAGTGCATATCAATGCACTCGCGATATATATAGCGGTGTGGACTTATGACGGGAATCATCACAGTTTCCCCGACTTATGAGGAGAACTCGTGAGTTCTCCTCACAGTATCAAGTACCGCATATTAGCGAACAACTTTTGCAGTCTTCACCTCACCGTCGGCGTATGTAGCGCGTACCACATATACACCTTGAGCAAGACCTTCGGCGTCAACAGTAGCCGCATTGGCTGTAGCAACTGTGCGACCATTCAAGTCATAAACTACAACTTCAACAGCACCGTCGGCTACAACTTGCTTAGCAGCATTGAGATAGATACCGTTATTGAGGCTCTCAACGGCTACAACACCCGATGTATCTTGAACATCGCTTGCCATACGAGGAGTGATTGTGTAGAGGTTAGAGTAGTTCAACAAACGGAAGTCAATAACGCCCACAATGTTATATTCATTATCGGCTTCGAGACCCCAAGTTTCGGCAAATTTCTTAGGCACCCACAAGGTATCGGTACCTTGAACGAGGCAGGGCCAATCTTCGCCATAAACGTCCATACCCGAAGTTAACTTCACGTTACTAATCTTAACAAGACGGTTGGCATATTGAGCAGGAGTAACAGCCTCATTAAGAGCCTTGTATTCCTCAGCATTAAGTTCGGCAACAGTCACTTCCAAAGGAACAACCTCACTACCTGTGGCTACTACATTAAGCGGGTAGTCATCCCATTTGCCATCATAAGCACCCATACGGGCAGCTTGACCTGCTAATTCATCCCAATAAGCCTGACCTTTCAAGCCTTCGATAACATCACCAATATTTATTCCTTCAAGAGTTGCATTAGGTGTAGCAAATGATACGTAAAGACCTGCTGTTTCATCTTGTACGAACATATACTTATCGCCATAACCATTATCGTGTATATAGGTTACAACCACTTTATTCAACAATGTAGAAATGAAGTCAACATTATAACCACCACCGGCTATAAGAGCAGCAATGTTTTCGTACTCGAGATTGATGCCTTTAGCCGAATGAACATAGTAAACAGCAGCATCGGCCGAAGTATTCTTATAATCCAATACACCACTCAATACAGCCTCTGTAGGAGTTCCTACATATTGCGACAAGTCAACTGTTGTAGAAACGAATTCAACTTCATAAACAACCTCTTTAGAGAGCCATTCTCCTTGGGGGTCATCGGGATTAGGATAGTATTTTTCACTCTTCTCTTGACCGTAGTATTTACCATCACGTTCGATGATAGTAGAACCGGCTTCAAGTTTGATAGGTGTAGCACCGTAGGTGTAACCTTGACTAATGAACCACATTACAGATGTAGCCTGGCTATATGAAATTGCGTTATCGCTGCTAACCACTGTGATATTGGCATCCTCGGCAACCTCAAAGTATGCACCACGGTTAACAACATAGTCATAGTCTTCATTCAGATAGTAGTCGCAAGCGTGAGATACACCCTTAACACCTTGAATCATATCGCCCATCTTAACATCGGCCTTAACACCTTGCAATACGGTTCCGAAGCGTTGTGTACCACCCCAATCGTTTACACCGGTGAAGTAAACGAATACGTTTTCGCCTTCAACGTGAGATACGGGCATAGGAGTGAGAATTTCAAATGCTTCACCTGCGGCATCGGGATTAACCATTGCTACATAGTTATTCAAGTCGCCAATTGTGCTGAAGCCATAAACTTTCTCTACACTTGATACCGAGAATCCACCATCTTGATATACGCCCTTGAGGTCGAACTTACCGGCAACGGGCATATCAACATAAACTTGACCATCGCATATACAGAATGAAGGATAATAGCCCTCGCTAATCATCTCAATCACAGCACCACGATAGATTACGGGCACACCCTCATTGGCAACAAGTTCCTCATAAGACGTAACCTCGGGAGTAGCCGAAGCATCTTTGATGTGCTCTTGTGAGAGAGGCAAGAACGAGTAGAGATAATTGCTATTGATACGGCAGTAGTCGGCAATACCTACGATGTTGTTGCGCTCGTATGTTTGGAAGTTAAAGCGATCGGCATCCCAAAGGCTCGAAAGTTCCATTGTATCGGTACCTTGAATCATATAAGTAATATCATCACCCCATTTATCGAGAGTATCTACAACTTGTACATCGAGCAAAGTTACAACATTGTTGGCAATTTCGGGCATTGTACTATTCTCTTGGCAATCAGCCCATTCGCGAATCATATCGCCAACGGTTACGGTCATAGTGGCTTTCACTTCATTGCCCGAACTTTCTACAGTAGGAACAAATGCGATAGTTTCATCTAAACTATTTACATAAGCAGCACCCATAATAACAGGCGAAGAATTTTCTGCATAGAATTGAGGATAACCCTTCACACCGGTAATCATATCACCGGCTTTGATAGCAGAAAGGGCTTCTTCATCATCACTATCAATAGCCTCGCCAAAGTCGATAGCCAACGCACCTGTTTCGTCTTGCACCATCACGATGAACTTATAACCTTCTTTGAAAACGTATGTTACCAGCAAAGGATTAACGAAAGAGGTAACGATTTCTTCCTCATATTGCTCACCCTTGGCAAGGAAATCAGCAATGCACTCATACTCGGCTACCGAACTGAGGAAGCCATTGATAAGGAAGCGAGTTTCCTCACCTATGTTACTTTTGTCACATACACCGATGATGAAATCTTCACTTGTTTTACCTACATATTGAGCGAGGTCGATATAAGCCGAGGCAACTTGAACTGACTCAGTATAGGTTACAGGAACCCACGAGTTATCTATATATTCATCACGAGTAGATTCTACCTCATAGTAGTATTTACCCTCTTTTTCTACAAAAGTACCACCGGCGGGAACGCGTACTGATTGAGCCTCAGCTACATAACCAGACTCAAAGTCACCTACTGTAATGGGTGTGTATTTAATATTAACGGCACCTTCCCAATTGGTAGCGTACAAATACACATCGGGGTCAATTGCATAGTGACCACCCTTGAAACTTACAAGGTTCCAATCCTTATCATAAACGGCTTCGGCAGGAACTACAGTGCCTTTGAAACCACCATAGGCGGTGATTTCGTCACCTATTACCATATACTCACCGGCATCGGCATACTTCAATACGCCATACTTTGCTTCAGTATAGTAACCTTGAGTTGCCATTGTGTAATAGAAAGCATAGTCTTCGTAAACCGAAGTGATAATAGCAGTACCACTTTCAGCAACTACATTAGTTGATCTCTTCAAGACGTCAACATAATCCTCCATAGAAGCAAAACGGAGCAAATCGCCCAAAGTGGCAAACTTGTTCACGGTGCAGAGAGAATCAACGTAGAACTCACGATAAGTAGTACCGTCATAATTCTCGGCTGTGTGAACAAAACCTACAGCAGTAAAGCCGGCAGGAACAGGCCATACGTTACCACCAATTTGAGTAATACCGTCTGACAAACAAGGAGTTTCTTGAACATAGTAACCCATATCTTGTTTAACTACGGTTACTTCGATGTTTTCAAATAACACCATAGTACTATCGGAATAAGTAGCCAACTCCTCAACCGATGTTACTACCGGATACTCTGCTGCAAATGCGCCAAATGCTGCAAATACAGTCGCGAGCGTTAGTAAAAATTTTCTCATAAGTTTAATTATTAGTGAATAATAGTAATTTGGTGACAAATTTAACGAATAAAATCGATTGCACAAATTTTTTGATAAGAAAAGTTATGATATTTTTTGATTAACACTTTGCTTTTTTATACAACTCAAATCGATAAAAAATGTTATAATTCGCACGAGTTGTTTTTTATTCTGATATTAGTATTACTTTTGTAAAATTAATATATACATATAATGATATATATTGAATAAAATCAATATTTACTATTCAGAGCCTATTATACAACTATACACAATCGACTATTATGAAGAAGTTTTTTTATGCACTCTTGGCACTTATCGTAGCATTGCCTTGCGTGTCGCAGAACGAAGAGGTTATAGCATTTCCCGGCGCCGAGGGCTGGGGTCGCCACGCCACAGGTGGTCGTGGTGGTCGCATAGTATTCGTAACCAATACCGATGACTATACGTCGTCCGAAACGCCTATCGAAGGTAGTTTTCGCGCCGCAATGCACAGCGAGGGAAACGACCCTATAACGGTAATATTTCGCACATCGGGGCGCATCGACCTCAAGGAGGTGCTGAAGGTGACTCGTGGCAACATTACCATAGCCGGACAAAGCGCACCGGGCGAGGGTATATGCCTGTCGGGGCGTCGCATCTACTTCTCGGGCGAGAATTATATCATTCGCTACCTGCGTTTCCGTTCGGGCGACGGCAATGCCAGCAACGAATCGTCGCTCGATATCGAGAATGCTCGCAATGTGATAGTTGACCACTGTTCGATGAGTTGGTCGGTCGAGGAGAATGTTACGATGTACGACAACAAATATACCACGATGCAATGGTGCATATTGAGCGAGCCACTGTACAAGAGTTGCCACAACAAGGGCAACCGAGGCTATGGCGCACAATGGGGTGGCGAGCATAGCACCTATCATCACAACCTCGTAGCCCACTGTATGAGCCGCGCGCCTCGATTGAACGGTGTACGCGATGACTCGGAGGGACACGACTACCAAGTGACACAAGAGGTTGTCAACAACGTGATATACAATTGGGGCAAGAAAGAGGCTGTGTATGGTGGCGAGTTATATTCATCGCGCGAGGGGGCTTACTGCCACAACATATTGCGCAACAACTACTACAAGGCCGGCCCTGCTACTTGGAAGATAAAGGAACGCTGGTTTGCACGCCTCACCTACTCGTCGGGCAGCAGTCACGCCGCAGCGGGCAAGTATGGCTTGTGGTATATCGACGGCAACTACATAGAGCCTCAACCCGACCACACCAACGACTATATGAAGGGCGATTACTCCCTTGTAAACGACAACAATTGGCACAACAGCAACACGGCCAACAAAGATAAAGCACTCGACCTGCAAAGTTCGCAATATGAGGGCGATAGCATATTTCAACAGTTGCGCGAACTGCCCGAGGAGCATAGTGGCGTGACCATTACATCGGCTACCGAGGCATACGTGGCTGTATTGGCAGGTGCAGGCTGTCGCATTCCCTGCCTCGACAGTGTCGATCGTCGCATATTGGATGAGGCAGCCGGCAATATTGCACCGGCATACGGCACAAGTTACGGAGCAGGCACAGGTATCATCGACTCGCAAGAGGATGTGGGTGGCTATCCTGCCTACAACTCTGCCACTGCACCTATCGACAACGACCTCGACGGTATGGCCGACGAGTGGGAGCAGGAGAAAGGCATAGACAACCCTAACGGCTACGACCTATCGGGGCAATACACCAATATAGAGGTATATCTCGAAGATATTATCAACAACCAAGCATCGGTGGCAACTCCTCGCACGCAGGGCAAGGCATCGGTATGGTACGACGCCACAGCCAATGCCGTAACCTTCGGGGCTCAGTCGGTTGTAGTACGCCTCAATATATATAATACTGTCGGCACAGTCGTTGCAAGTTATTCGCCACAAGCACAAGCCACAACCTGTTTCCTACCCTCATTGCCACAAGGCATATACATTGTATCCCTTGTAATGACCAACGGCGAACACTACTCAACCCGATTGAGGATATAGGAGGTAATATTCCGTGCAACACTACGTCGAAGACGTTACGCCCTAACATCAGAGGCTAAAAACTATAAACTCTAAACACTTTCACTGTCAGCCCTGCTGACTGATGAATATGAGCCACGAACATCGTGGCTCTACGCCATAAACTATAAACACTAAACTCTAATCTCATTTGTCGATACTAAACCACAAATAATTTGGTTTGTACGAAGATTTTGCCTAATTTTGCGTATCATATAGAATAATTATGCAAGTTGTGAAAAGTAAGAAAAGGCGTTTAGAGATTATCAAAGATATAATCACATCGCAAAAGATTAGCAACCAATCGGATATGTTGCAGCCACTGCATAAAGCAGGCATCGAAGTGACACAGGCTACTCTGTCGCGCGACTTGAAGTATCTGAAGATTGCCAAAGTACCCGATAACAATGGCAATTACATATATACACTACCCAAAGAGGATAACTTGGGACGTACGCAACAATACAGCCCCGTATTGGATGTGCATCCTCAAGTGGGCTTGGGAGGTTTCCTATCGATTGACTTCTCATACAACCTTGCCATTATCAAGACCAGCCCGGGCTTTGCCGGCAGTATAGCCTACGACATCGACACCGGCAACAGCCCCGAGATATTGGGTACGGTGGCAGGTGATGACACCATACTGATAGTGATAGGCGAAAACGTATCGCACAAGCGTGCATACGAGGTGTTGGCCGAATACATCCCTGCCCTGCGTTCGTACTAACATACTAAACAATCGAAAAAATGGACTGCAAGCAACTGACACGACAAGCCTGCACACGATTGGGCATTGCCGCGCTCAATGCTATGCAAGAGGCTACCATATCGAGTTGCAACAACAACAACGATATTATACTGCTCGCCCCCACAGGGTCGGGCAAGACATTGGCATACCTCATACCCCTACTGTCGCGCATCGTACCACAGCAGGGATATACACAGGCGGCTATCATAGTACCCACACGCGAATTGGCGCAACAAGTTGAGCAGGTGGCTCGCACCATATCATCGGGCTGTCGCATTGTGTGTTGCTATGGTGGTCACTCGTTTCGCGACGAGGCACGCTCGCTGGAGTGTACAGCCGATGTTGTAATAGGCACTCCGGGACGTCTGCTCGACCACACGCAACGCGAACGGTTGCAACTCGACCGTGTGCATACGCTGGTGCTTGACGAGTTCGACAAGAGCCTCGAGTTGGGCTTTCACAGCGAAATGCGCTCGCTGGTGCGCCCTATGAAGCACCTCACGCTGCGACTGCTCACCTCGGCTACCGACCTCACCGAGTTGCCCGACTTCGTGGCAATGCCTCGCGCCACAAAACTCTATTACATCGACAGCAGCAAGAGGGCTGAGCAGAAGGAGCGATTGGCTGTATATAATGTAGCATCGCCCGAAAAAGATAAATTGGCAACGCTATACGAACTGCTGTGCCGAATAGATGACAGCCCCACACTTATATTCTGCAACCAGCGCGAGAGCGTGGAGCGCGTGGCCGGCTTCCTGAAGAAACAGGGCGTAGTGTGCGCTGCATTTCACGGAGGAATGGAGCAACCCGATCGCGAGCGCGCCTTGTGCCGTTTTCGCAATCGCAGCGCAAACATCTGCGTAGCCACCGACTTGGCAGCGCGAGGCCTCGACATTACTGCCGTAGGTCACGTCATACACTACCACCTGCCATTGGACGCCGAGGCTTACACTCATCGCAACGGTCGTACAGCGCGTATGGATGCCGAGGGTAACGCCTACCTGATAGTTGCACCCCAAGAGGAGTTGCCTATGTATATCGAGAACGTGCGCTATTTGCGATTGGATGACAAACCTCACCCTCCCACTGTACCTGCTATGGAGACGATACACTTTGCCGCCGGCAAACGCGAGAAGTTGAGCAAGGGCGATATATTGGGATTCCTCACCCAAGTGTGTGGATTACAGGCCGATGAGGTAGGACTAATAGAGGTAAAAGACCATTACAGTTACGCTGCCATTGCTCGTAAACGCATAGGCGAGGTATTGCCCAAAGCCCGTACCGAGAAGATAAAAGGCCGTCGCATCAAGGTAAACAAGGCCGACGCATAACGAACACAACACATAACCTTATATAATAAAACTATGATTATCACAAACATACAAGACTCCTCAACCATTGAGGCACCGCATCCTGCATTCAAGACACTGTTCGACTACCTAAAGAGCCACCAATTGGCCGATATGCCCATAGGTCGCATAGAACTCGACGGCGAACGCCTGTTTATCAACAACGACAACCCCACTTTGCGCAGTGCCGAGGAACAAACCATCGAGGTACACCGTCGCTACATCGATGTGCATATCCCCCTCGACCACGAAGAGATAATAGGCTGGAAAACCACAAGCCTCTGTTCCGACTTGGCAAGTGATTATGAAGAGGAGAAGGACCGTATGTTCTACAACGACCGTCCCTCAACCTACATCACCCTGCACCCGGGCGAGGTGTGTATATGCTTCCCTGAAGATGGCCACGCCCCCATTATAGGCACAGGCACAATGCGCAAGGCCGTAGCCAAAGTGAGAGTAGAGGAACAAGGTTGGACACAAGAATAGGTAGTTTTTGTGTATAGGTATAAGATTAACCTAAACACCTTTTTATCTTTCTATCCTTTGTCTATATCCCTTTGTTGCCTTCTCTCAACCCTCAACTCTTTATCCTCATACAGCAACAAAAGGGTGTGTCAAAATTGAAATATCCCTCCGTCGCTATGCGACACCTCCCTTAATTTAAGGGAGGAGAAATCAGCGTAAAACGCTGATTTAAAACCGTAGGTTTCTGCTCCTCTAAGGTAGAGGAGCTGTCAGCACTGCTGACTGAGGAGTATTACCGGAATCTTGGCACAGCCTCGACTAACACCGTCTTACAGACGGTTTTCGGCTCGCAACACCTTTTGTCTTTTTGTTCCTTTGTCTATATCTTCTCTCAACCCTCAACTCTTTATCCTCATACAACAACAAAAGCGACCCACAGGGGTCGCTTTTGCTATCTTATAGGGTATGAATTCTAAACCCTAATCTATCAAGTTGATATTAACGTACAACTTTCATTACATCGTTGCCACAGCGTACTACATATACACCACCGGCAAGGGCGTTGAGGTCAACACGATTCTCACCGTAGGCTACCACAGCACCACTGAGGTTGTACACCTCAATAACACCTTCGGCATATACTACATTGTTGGCATAAACGATGCCATTTGCATTCTCTACAACCTCTACACCGGTAGCCACATCTTTCCAAGTGGTTGTTGCAAGATCGTATGTGGTAGAAGATGTTCCATCATAGAATATCTCACCTGTTGTTTTATAATCGACACCGGTAAGATCAAGACTATTGATAGGATCGGGAACATCTACCGAAGCAGGAAGTTGAACAAACTCTACGTGAGTATATTTATAACCCTCACCCTCGGCTTTAGCACGCATTATAGGCGTATTACCGGGAGCAAGATAGAAGATATAACCGTTATAGGTTGCATCTTGCGAGGCAACTGCCGACCAAGTATAAGCATCGGTATTCTTGTTGATAAACTTGGCAGCATACCAGCAACCTTCCGGCTCATCCCAAACATTACCTACTGCCAATGAGTAGCACTTATCGCTCTCAATATTTTCGGCATAAGGTACCATACGATATACTACAATATCTTTTTGTGAATTTTCAGCATCATAGCAAGAGAAAATAGGAGGATTGTTTGAAGAATTATAACGCAAAGTATTGCGACCTTCGCGTTGAGCAACAATACTTGCCACACCATCGGTAATGGTTATAAGCCAACTACCATTTTCTTTTATTTCATCTTGAGTTTTCAATTGATTTGACGAACTGCTTGATGCATAGAGATAACCGGCATCTACCACAGCGTTATCATTATCAACATCGATGTAATTGGTTACATAGAAAGCAAAAGTACCTTCTACCGAACCGGCTTGCAACTCAATAACTTGTACATCTTCACCAAAAGTTACAGTAGTCTTATCACTGCTCTTTATTACTTCGGCTTGTCCACGATTATTTTTATTTTGCGTTGTAGAGATAGCATATCCATAATCGGCAGCAGCAATAATAATCTTGTCGCCTGCTTTCAGTATCGAAGCATCGGTAACAAGTTCATATTCGCCGGCAGCAGCAGGCTCTTTGATGGTATAGTTTACAGTAACTGTTTCACTGTTGATATATCCGTCCATCGAAGCAAATACCTCTATTTCTGTATCTTCGTTAATAGTGACTGTTGCAGAAGTTTCTGCTACAAATACCTCGCCATTAACGCTATATGCCATTTCGGCACCTTCTACAGTAGATATAGTAACCACTGTACCGGCAAAAACGGCACCGGGAGCAGGGTCGAATGTAGGATCAGGGAGTTGAGCGATTGTATATGTTGCTGTAACAACATCACTCATATTTTCGCCCTTTACAGCAGCAGCCTCAATGGTTGTCTCTTCATTGATAGTAATAGTAGCAGTATTTGTGTCTGTTTCATTGTCTGCGCCACCATTAACTGTGTACCAGAGTGTAGTACCCTCTGCCGAAGTTATGGTAACAACAGTACCCATCTTAACTACAGTACCCGATACAGGGTCGAATGTGGGAACGGCTACGTCCTCAGGATCGGGGGTAGAAGGAGCACCTACAAGCAAGAAGTCATCTACACGAGTATTACTACCTGAAGTATTGGTAAATGTAAGGTTTAACGATGCTACACCCGAAGGTACGGTAACGGTGTAATTTCCATCGCTATTTTCCGTAATAACCACACCATCTGTTGTAGTACTTACTGTCACTCTGCTGTAGTAGTTCGACAAGAATGTAAGTGTAAGATCACCCGAGCATCCTTTCAAGTCGGTAATATCAACCGACATAGCACCGTTAGTTTTACTTATCAGCAATTCAGGAGATGTACCACCTGCATAAGTTTCTTCATAAAGTTTTGTAGTTGTTCCACCATCGGTATATGTCAATGCATAGGGTGTTGTATCATCAGTAAAATCTTCTTCCCAGATAGTAACTTCGTTTGTAGCCACACCGGTAAGATTTACTACAACATCATCAACGCCATCGGCACTGAAAGTAAGAGTACCGTTAGTAGTACCTACCTCGGCAGGGGCTGTAAAGGTAACATCGTACGTATTATCGCCATTGTCTGTTACGCCAAAAGCGGCATTGCTACAAGTATATGTTACAGCATCAAGGTTTTTAACAGTCAATGTTACAGTTTGGGCATCAGTAGTAGTATTGAGTGCAGCCTTGAAAGCGAGAGCATCAACATCGGCTGACATTGCGGGAGTAGTATCCTCTTCACCACCACCTGTGCCTTCGGTATATTTATAGAGTTGAATGGCTTGTTGACCTGCATTATTATAATATCTAAAACGATTTTGATCATTAGCCTTATTAAATCTTAACGACATTGTACTACTACTAAATTCAGCTTTAATAGTAGCATTAGCCGAAGCATCGATCGATAGAGAATGTTTGTATGTAGTAGAAGTGGTTGTTTGTTTCAAACCGTTTGAATTACTACTTACACCAATGTATTTACCGGAAGCCGACTTAATAGCATATCCCCCACTAACAGCCTCAATTGTAAATTTAGCCGCATTGGTTGCATCGGTAGCCGCAATTTCGTTATCGACAATTGTGACGCCAATGGTATTACTTGTTGCATCAAGTGTACTCAATCCACCGTTAAAAGCCACACTATTCCTTTCATAAACGATAAGATAATCACCCTCCCAATCGGCAGGAGCAGTAGTTACCTTCACATAACTTTGCGCTTGCAAGCCTATAACAGCCAGCATACAGCAAAAAATCGAAAGTAAGATTTTTTTCATAAGAATTTGATTTTAAAAGATTTATATTGTTTGTTTTATCATCTCACACTGTGGCTAATACTGCAAGTATAGCAATAGCATATCACACTAAAAATAAGTTCATTACGTTGTCCTATATGCTATATATATAACAAGGCAAATTTAGGGGTTATATATGAGTTATACAAATCTTTTTCATATATTTTTTTCACAATTTTTTATTTGATTTTCCACAAGATAAAAAGGGGTTAGACAAAGAGATAAAGAGTTGAGTGTTCAGAGAAGGCAAAAAGGGATATTGACATAGGAACAAAAGAACAAAAGATAATAAGGAGATAAGATGGAATAAATAATACTACGTCGAAGACGTAGGACTATGTTAACCCCACGATGTAGCACGACAGTGCGCAATCGTGGGGGCAGAACACGCCACACAAACTTGATACGTCGAAGACGTTTCACTGCTACGCACAATAGTGCAACATCTTCGATGTTGATGCCTTGCCAGTGCCTTCCTACCCCACGTTTCGCTACGCTCAACGTGGGGTTAACAATGTGCAACGTCTTCGACGTTAAAAGCCTCGAGGCTATAAACACTAATCTCTAAACTATCAACTTCTTATGTCTTTCTGTTCTTGTGTCGATATATCTTCTCTCAACACTAATCCTCAGTATTAACACAATAGGCTATCCTTGTGGGATAGCCTATTGTGATGATATGTGTGTGCAATGATTACTTGATAATGCCGTCGCGGCGCATAAGAGCCTCGATTGTAGGCTCGCTGCCACGGAAGCGTTTGTACAGTTCCATAGGACGCTCGGTACCACCACGCTCAAGGATATTCTCGCGGAATGAGCGAGCCTTCTCTTGATTGAAGATACCTACTTCCTTGAATGCAGCAAAGGCATCGGCATCGAGTACCTCGGCCCACTTGTAGCCATAGTAGCCGGCTGCGTAGCCACCCGAGAAGATGTGTCCGAATTGGGGGCTGAGGGCTGTGCCTTCAACCGAGGGGAGTACTTGTGTGGGTTGTACGGCTGCTTGTTCAAACGCCAAGGCATCGGCTACAGGTGCTTCGATAGTGTGCCAAGCCATATCGAGCAAGCCGAACGACAACTGACGGATGCAAGCGTATGCAGCGTGATATTGACCTGCAGCAACAATCTTCTCGACCAATTCGTCGGGGATGATCTCGCCTGTTTCGTAGTGGCGAGCAAATCCACTGAGGAACTCTTTTTCGGGGAGGAAGTTTTCGTTGAATTGCGAGGGCAACTCTACGAAGTCGCGATATACGTTAGTACCCGAGAGAGAGTTGTAAGTAACCTTCGAGAGGAGTCCGTGCAAAGCGTGACCAAACTCGTGGAGGAATGTTTCAACCTCGCCGTAAGTGAGCAAAGAGGGAGCAGTTGCAGTGGGGCGAGTGAAGTTCATCACGATAGTAACGTGGGGACGGCTGTCGGTGCTGTCGTTCTCCATCCATTGACCCTTGAACTCGGTCATCCAAGCACCTTGACGCTTGCCGGGACGGGGGAAGAAGTCGGTATAGATAACACCTACATACGAGCCATCAGCATCGGTAACCTCGTATGCACTTGCCTCTTTGTGATATACGGGAATGTCTTTATTCTCGGTGAATTGCAAGCCGTAGAGTTTTGTAGCCAAGCCAAATACGCCTTCGATTACGTTGTCCAACTTGAAGTAAGGACGGAGTGCTTCATCGTCGAGGCTGTATTTGAGGGCTTTGTATTTCTCTGAATAGTATGAGAAGTCCCAAGGCATAAGGGTAAAGTCGGCACCGGCAGTTTCGGCAGCAAACTTTTGCAACTCGGCTACCTCTTTGTCGGCTACGGGCTTGTAGGCCTCAAGGAGTTGGTTGAGCAAGTTGTAAACGCCCTCGGGGCTACCTGCCATACGGTGTTTGAGTTGATACTCGGCAAAGTTCTTGCAGCCAAAGAGTTTGGCCAACTCGAGGCGTACCTCGGCAATGCGAGTGAGAACGGGGAGGTTGTCGAACTCGCCACCGATAGAGCGCGAACTGTAAGCACGATACAACTCTTCGCGAAGGTCGCGACGGTTGGCGTACTTCATAAATGCGCTGTAACTGGGGAATGAGAGGTCGATCATATAACTACCCTCTTTGCCTTTGCTTGCAGCCAAAGCGGCAGCAGCGTCGATAGCACTTTGGGGCAGACCGTCCAACTCCTCGAGGGTAACCTCTTTAGAGTAGGCGTTGGTGGCACGCAAAGAGTTTTGGCTGAAAGAGAGGGTAAGGTTGCCCAACTCGGTAGAGAGTTCGCGATAACGCTCACGGTCGGCACCTTGCAGGTTGGCACCACTTTGAGCAAAGTCGTCGTAAGTCTCCTCAACCAACATCAATTGTTCGGGAGTAAGACCCATCTCGGCACGACGGTCGTAAACAAACTTGATGCGCTCAAAGAGTTGCTCATTGAGGCTGATGTTGTTGCTATGCTCCGAGAGGAGGGGTTGAATACGGGTAGAGATTTCCATCATCTCGTCGTCACTCTCGGCACCTTGCAAGGCAAAGAATACCGATGCTACGCGATTGAGGTAACTGCCACTCTTTTCGAGAGCCTCGATAGTGTTCTCGAAAGTAGGCATCGAACGTTGATTGACAATAGCGTTGATTTCTTCCACTTGAAGGTCAATACCTTTTTGGAAAGCCGGCTCATAGAGGTCGTTTGAAATCTTGTCAAACGGAATAGTGCCGTGCGGGGTGTCATACTCGCCACTGAAGGGGTCAGTGTTGTTGGTTGTACATTGAGTAGTCATTAGAGCAAAAAAGCCTAAACAGATTGATACTAAAAATTTTTTCATTGCGATTGTGTGTTTTACATTATGTGTGGCAAAGGTCGGCATTTATCTCGCTGCAAGCGAAAAAGTTTTTCTTAAAAAAATTAAAAATCGGAGTGAAGTGCATTATTTTTGAGCAATAAGAGTGGAGCAGAGAGGGAGTATAGTCATTATAGAGGTGTGACGTTGGTACTTCGTAGTTCCAATATCTTCGATTAATTATCTATTATACCGTTCATTACGGCATATAGGCTGAGGCCCGATACGGTCTTGATGCCCAACTTGGCTACAATATTCTTGCGATGCGACAGTACGGTGTTGATGCTGATATGCAACTCGTCGGCAATCTCTTTGTTGAGCAATCCTCGCGCCACGCCTCGCAACACCTCTATTTCGCGCTGGGTAAGTTCCTCTTGCACCTCGGCACTCTCGTTGCTGTGGGCGATGCAACACACACACCTGTCGAGCATCTCTATTACCTCTTCGAGTGGGCGATGGGTATAGAGTGTGAGGCCACCCCAAGCCGACACGGCGTCATCATCGAGCAGCATTACCACGCGCGACTTGCGAGGCATAAGCGTCTCCATTGAGGCTACAAACATCGTAGGATGCACCATATAGCCATCGTACTGCTCGGGCGATGATGCCACAAAGGCTGCCACCGTAGAGAAACACTCGGTAGCAACATCGAAATAGGAGCGCAACAAGTGTCGCAAGCCTACGGCCTTAACGGTGTCGGGATGTATAATGGCGAAGGTCATAACTGCGAAATTACAGGAGAATCACATTGCAGACTTATTGCTACGGGACGCAGTATGCGATTGCGTATGCGATTGTGTTGACGGATGTCGTTGAGCAGGCTTGTGAGCGCAAAAATGACAGCGTGACACAAGTTGATGTCGTAACCACCCGTAAGATGCTTAACGATAAGGCTCAACAGGTCGTTGAGTTTCTCCTCTACTGCATCGGTAGGTTGCAATGAGGTTATAGGCTCGATAGTGAGAGGCTCGGTACAATCTTTCAGGCGACTCTGCAAGAGGGGAAACCACTGCTTGTGGTCGCTGTCGATACGCATCATCAACTCATTGCGCACCGTTACAAAGAAGTTGTACACGCGTCCCAGATTGTTCGACTCGCTGCCACTCAATTCGAGGAGTCGCATAAAATGTCGCTCGATGTTGGGCAACTGAAAACGCGAATAGTAAGCATTGGTCTTAGTAAGGTAGTCGATGATAGACTCTATGCAGAACGATTGCAAGTGCTTCTCGGGGAAATACTCCTCATCGCTGTAGGTATTGAGTATAGTTACAAAAAAGTCGGCATCGAGGTTATGCTCCTTGCAAACGGTAGCAATACTCTTTTCGCCCATACCGAGGCTCACGCCAAAACGGGCTATAACAGGAATCAACGAAGTGTCGCGCAAGATAGCATCACACAAACGGCTATCGGGGTGTAACAGTGCCATAATATTTATCTTAAATTAACTTGGTTTACCACATAGAGGTAGGCGTTTCGTAATCGACCACCCACCCATCGAGAGTATATAACATCTTAAGTTCGAGGTTGTGCAACACGCGCTCCTCGTCATCGGGCAGTTCAACAAGCACTTTACCACGTACGACATTGACCGTATCGGCCGGCATAAGCAGTTGGGCGTGAGTTACTTTAAATCGTATTCGGTCGTCCTCGCCGTCGTATGGCTGATTGCCCATCCAAGTGGCATAAAACATCACATCATCGACCGATTGAGGAGTGGCTATGGCACACGCCTCGTTGTATCGTGCGTGAATGAGGTGATTGGCGAAGGTGCGCGCCACACGCATAGGCTCA
Source organism: Bacteroidaceae bacterium (assembly GCA_017532725.1). GTDB lineage: Bacteria > Bacteroidota > Bacteroidia > Bacteroidales > Barnesiellaceae_A > Barnesiella_A. Next base: position 16,864 of record JAFXIZ010000029.1, on the reverse strand, counting down.
CTCTCGCGCTGCGATGAGCCTATGAGCCATATACAAGGCAACAATATCACCAACAGTGTTATCACTACCTTGAAGATGCGTATCTGCCGCCTACGGCGATTGCCTTTGGTCTTTTTCTTACTCTTTCTTGTCATATCGAGTACAAAAGTACAAAAAAATGAGCAGAAAGAGTGTAATATAATGATATTTAACGAGGCAATAACTTGCGAGTGACTACTCCGGTGCTTGTGGCAAGGTGAATGATTGAGGGAGCATCTATCGCAAAGGTGATGGAATCGGCCGATTTTACGCGCTTGAGCAATACGCCCGAGAAGGAGTAAACAGAGAGTGTAGCCTCGCCACTGAAACCACTGACAGTGTATTGTCCTGCCGCGTATGAGAGGCGCACCTCGTTGTGCTTCGTGGCATCGACAGCAGTATCTTGGTACTTGGGATATACCTCGGTAACCCCTGTGCCATCGCTCTGGCACGCGCGCACAATGTTGTCAACAAGGCTGTGCATATACACCTCAAGGGCAGTATATCCTGTGCCATCGTGCCACAACTCGGCAGCATCGCTATCGTCATCGGGGTCAAGGCCATTGAGAGTTTCCCACGCATCGGGGATACCATCCTCATCGCTATCCATAGGAGGCTCGGTAGAGAGCAATTCGCTCCAGCCACCCACATCGGAGGTCTTGTCGATAATACCATATTGACCGGTAGATGAGCCGGCAAAGGTATAGTTACCGTTGCGTATTTCATCGGCTATACGCGCATCCTGCGCATCGCGACGCAGCGAAGCACCGGCATAAGCCACCACCTTTTCGTAGGCCTTGGCAGCAGTGTGAGTAGTAACATCGCCGGCATCATACTCGGTAGTCGATTTGATACCACCGGCAGGCAGGTCGGCATTCTTCGTATTGGGATGAATACCGTTCCAATTATCGGCATTCGTAGCAGCAATCATATCGGCACCGGCTTGTACATTGTCATAAGGCGAGGTACCATCGACATAGTTGCCATCGACATAGAAAGTACCCCACACGCCCTTGAGTTGCTGATTTGTACCATCATCGGCATTGGGTTGGAAGATACGCGCCACGATAGATTTTTTGGTAGCAGGGCCGGGCTTGTAATAGTTGTTTACAAAGTTGTAAGTACCACCCTCGGCTGCATAGCCACTATTGGTGCTACCCCAATTGTATATCACATTGTTGCGAAAATCGACATTCTCCAAGTCGGCACGATTGCTGTAACGACTGCCACACATACGAGGATTACGGCTGTCGTGGTGAGCCAATATGTTGTGATGAAACGATGCATTCTTGCCACCCCATATACCACCATATCCGTGGTTACCCTTGCTGTGAATACTTGCCTTGAGGCTCTCGGCTATAAAGCACCACTGCATAGTAAAGTTGGTATTGTCGTAAAACGAAGCACACTCATCGGTACTGAAACTCATCGAGCAGTGATCGACAATAATATTCTTATGGCCTTGTCCCTCGAAGGCATCGGAAGCCTCGGCAACAGCCTCACCCAATCGGCAACGAATAAAACGTACTATAACGTTGTCGGCATCAATTTTCAGGCTATAATTTTTCAGGCAAATACCATCGCCCGGGGCAGTTTGTCCGGCAATGGTAATATCGCCCGATGAGATAACAAGATCATTCTGCAACTCTATCGTTCCCGATACATCGAAAATGACCGTTCTCACCCCCGACTTGCGCACAGCATATCGCAACGTGCCCTTCGAGCCATCATCAGTAAGTTTTGTCACACGATACACCTTGCCACCACGGCCACCTGTCGTAGTGTAACGGGCGTGACCTTCGGCACCCGGGAAAGCAGCCGTCTGCGCCATCATAGGCGCACACACAGCACACAAGAGTAATAGAGCCAATATCTTTCTCATATTCAATTATAGCGTATGATGACCAACGCCTCGCGAGGCGTTGGTCATCTAATATATTTCACAAAAAATTATTTTATCACAATAGGTTTGTACTTGGGTACAAGGGCTTTCATAACAATCCAACCAATGAGATATGCCACAGCACATACACAGAAGATGATGAAGTAGCCCGACTCAACACCCTTGAAGCCCATCAGTTGCATCTCGGTTTCGGCAGCGTGGTCGAAGAGTACACCCGACAACTTATTAATCAAGAAAGAGCCTACACCACCTGCCATACCACCTATACCGGTAATTGTGGCAACAGCACTCTTGGGGAACATATCGCCAACGGTCGAGAAGATGTTGGCACTCCACGATTGGTGAGCAGCACCGGCTATACCTATAATAATAACAGGGAACCATACCGAGTATCCACCCAAGGGTTGTGCAAACAACGCCAACAAGGGGAAGAATGCAAATATGAGCATAGCACTCATACGCGCAGCATAGGGGTCCATACCGGTCTTATTGATAATGATAGAGGGCAACTTACCACCATATATCGACAACAATGTGATAGCATACAACACGAAGATAAGAGTCATACCCATAAGGCTGTCGGAAGTATAACCATACACATCACTGATGTAAGCAGGTGTCCAGAAGAGGAAGAACCACCACACACCGTCGGTCATAAACTTACCAAAGGCAAAAGCCCAAGTTTGCTTAAAGCCCAAGCATTGCCAGAAAGAGAGTTTCTTCTCCGACTTATCATCGGCTACGACCACCTCATCGCCGTCTTGGTTGATATACTCCAACTCGGCAGGGTTGACATACTTACTCTTGGCAGGGGCATCATACATAAACAACCAGAAGCCCATCCATATAAAACCAAGCGCACCGATAATGATGAAAGCAGCCTCCCAGCCACCCCCCCAACCTATACTCTTGAAGTAACCGGCAATGGTGGGAATTGTGAGAGGAGCAACAAGCGCACCTACAGTAGCACCGGCGTTGAAAATACTTGTGGCGTAAGCACGGTCCTTCTTGGGGAAATACTCGGCAGTAACCTTGATGGCAGCAGGGAAGTTACCCGCCTCACCCACAGCCAATATAAAACGGGCTGCGATAAAATAATATACACTGACCGTAGATATACCCAATGCCACAGTACCGGTGGCATTAATCATATCGGTAACACTCTCCAAGCCACAGGTATATTGTGTAGCCACACCACACACAGCGTGAAGGCAAGCACCCAACGACCACACACCGATAGCCCAAAGGTAACCCTTCTTGGTACCCATCCAATCGACAAAACGACCGGCAAAGAGCATACTCACTGCATAGAAAATAGAGAACCACGCAGTAATGTTACCATAGTCTTCGTTAGTCCAATGAAACTCGGGAGCAATAAAATCTTTCCAAGTGAGCGACAAGACTTGACGGTCGAGATAGTTGACCGTAGTAGCGACAAAGAGCATCAGACACATCATCCATCTGAAGTTTGTCATCTTTTGATTTTTACTCATAATAATAGAAGATATTAAAGGTATTAAAATTTCGGTTTAAGCACTCCTTTTCACATATAAGAGTACGCAACAAAAGTAGCAACTATAATTTAATTACACAAATAAAAGAGTTATTAACAATTATGCTATTCAGCCAAAATTATTTACTTTTGTCGCATTATTTTGCGTATAAATTATACAATTCATATATTCGCAATATCAAACCTACTTAACATTGTAATACCAAACACATCTTATAATATGAAGCGATTGAGTTATTTTATTACAACACTTTTCATTGTTGCTATTATTATGCCATTGCAAGCACGCGACAACCAATCATCGTGGGCTGTGCGTATGGTGGAGAGCGAAATAGCCCGTAACCCCGAGGCTTGGCAACTCGATTTTCAGCCCAAACTGAAATGGGATTACTGTCACGGACTCGAACTGCGTGCAATGCTATATGTAGCCGATAAATATCAACGTGAGGACATCAAAGAGTATGCCCTCTCCTACGCCGACACTATGGTAAATGCCGATGGCAGCATCAAGAAATACAAGATTACCGATTACTCGCTCGATCGCATCAACTCGGGTAAATACCTCTTTGATGTGTACGACATCACAGGCGAGGAACGCTACAAAAAGGCACTCGACCTGTTGCGCAGCCAATTTGACAAGCAGCCACGCAATGCCGATGGAGGTTTCTGGCACAAGAAGATTTACCCCCACCAAGTATGGCTCGACGGGGTGTATATGGGTAGCCCCTTCTTGGCCGAATACGCCTTGCGCTACGAGAGTGGCGAGCAACAAGCAGCCGACTATGCCGATGTCATATTACAAATGGTAATGGCTTCGTATCACACCTACGACTATGAGTCGCGCCTATATCGCCACGCTTGCGATGTGAGCCGTCAGATGTTTTGGTGCGACCATATATCGGGGCAATCGAAACATTGCTGGGGACGCGCATTGGGATGGTATGCAATGGCTATAGTCGATAACCTCGAGTTACTGCCTACCAACTGCCCCGACCGTCAAAAGGCCGTAAACATTATGTTGCATATTGCAGCCCAACTTGAGCGATATGCCGACCCTGCTACAGGATTGTGGTATCAGGTAATGGATCGCAGTGGCGACGAGGGCAACTACCTCGAGTCATCGGCATCGTGTATGTTTGCCTACGCACTATACAAGGGTGTACGCATAGGTGTCATCCCCTCACACTACCTCAAGGTAGCCGACAAGGCGTGGCAAGGCATTCTCGACCGTTTTATCAAGACCGATGAAAAGGGCTTGATAAGCATTACCGAAGTGTGTGCCGTAGCCGGTCTTGGTGGCAAGAACAATCGCCCGGGCGACTACGACTATTACATCAACGAAATGAAACGCGACAATGACGCCAAGGCTGTAGGGCCTTTCATCTTGGCGGCTCTTGAGGTAGAACGCTTGCAAGAGAAATAAACTTTCTATTACCCTATTTGTCTAAAATATATCCAAAATTTACGGTATATATGAAAACCAAAATTGTACTTCTGTTATGCGCACTGCTCGGTATGAGCAACGTGTGGGCGCAATCAAGCGAAACTCCTACAGCGGCATTCCCCGGAGCCGAAGGTTATGGTAAATACACCGTAGGTGGTCGTGGAGGAAAAGTTTATGTAGTAACCACCCTTGAGGACTACGACAAAGGCGAGAAACCCATCGAAGGCTCTTTCCGTAGGGCTGTCGAGAAGAAAGGCGCACGCACTGTCGTGTTTGCCGTAGCCGGCAATATTATGCTCAAGCGCAAACTTGACATAACCAAGGATAGCATAACCATAGCCGGACAAACAGCCCCTGCCCCGGGTATTTGCATTGCCGGACACCAAGTACGCATCAAAGCCAGCCAAGTAATACTGCGCTACCTGCGATTCCGTTTAGGCGACATCAGTCAGGAGGAGAGCGATGCACTATCGAGCAACGCATCGACCGAAAAGGGTCAGTTCAACGATATTATTATCGACCACTGCTCGGTAAGTTGGAGTACCGACGAGTGCGCATCGTTCTACGGCAACGAGCGTTTTACGTTCCAATGGAACATCGTATCGGAAAGCCTTCGCAAGAGTATTCACGCCAAGGGCAGCCACGGTTACGGTGGTATATGGGGAGGCAAATGCGCATCGTATCACCACAACCTGTTGGCACACCACGACAGTCGTAACCCTCGTTTCGACCATCCGGGTGTAGGCGATATATCGGGCGTAGTCGATTTCCGTAACAATGTGATATACAACTGGGGCAACAACAGTGCCTACGGTGGCCAATGCCGTACTATCAATATTGTAAACAACTACTACAAACCCGGCCCTGCTACAGCGAAGAGCAAGCGCAACCGTATCTTTGCACCCGAAGCGAGCATCAACGACACTCACTACGGATATGGTCAATACTACGTCAACGGCAACTTTGTAGTAGGCGACAAGACAGCCAGCAAGAACAATTGGGCAGGTGGCGTGCAACAAATCAAGAAAGACATCGATCCCCTTGTATTCAGTTACGACACCATACGAATGAAAGAGCCATTCCCATTTGCCGACCTTCCTTACAGCGATGCCGAAACAGCATACGAACAGGTACTCGACCACGTTGGAGCATCACTCTGGCGCGATGAGGTTGACAGCCGTATTATCGAGGAGGTACGCAAAGGCAAGGCTACATACGGTGAGAAGGGTATGATAGACAGCCAAGAGCAAGTGGGAGGATTTCCCGAATTGCTACAAGTAGGCATAGCCGAACTCGACTATGATAGCGACGGTATGCCCGACGATTGGGAAGTACAAAAAGGGCTTAACCCCGAAAACAAAAAAGACGCCAACGGCTACGACCTGTCGAATCAATATACCAACATCGAGGTATATATCAACTCTCTCGTTCCCGAAGAGGCTACAATGATTATTCCCACCAAGAAATAACAACTCCTTAAATACAACGTAAGAGGGTGCGCCGAAAAAACGACGCACCCTCTTACGTTAAAATTACTATACTAAATTATACCACTATTTTATATTTATTATCCCCAATAACGACAATATAAACACCTGATATAAAATATTGTTTCTCCAATAATTGACAGTTACCACTGAAAATTATCTGCCCATTCATATTGTACACAACAGCCGAACCACCATCCTTGCTATTTACAACCTTAATTACACCATTTTCTGTAATAACCGATTCTTTATTATTTTCAACAATGTCAATTCCCGAGCTAAAGAAATTTTCCCAATATAAGGCCTCTTTATAAGCCGATTCACTGTCTAAAGGAACTCTCAAATTAGCTTTATACGAAGAAAATGTCTTAGAATATATAATAGGAGGTGTAGCTGCAAAAATTATTAGTTCAGTCATTTTATTACACCCATTGAATGCATAATTGCCAATTGAAGAAACCATACTACCTACCGTTACAGAATTAATATTTTCACAATCTCTGAAACAACCTTCTCCAATACGCAAAATAGGACCGGTAAGATCTAAAACTTCCAATTTAGAGCAACCTTGAAACGCATTTTTCCCTATATTTTGAACAATATTCCCAAATGTCAAATTCTCAAGATTATACAATCCTGCACAAACACTATCAGGAACAGTTTTCACTTCATTTCCAAATGTAACGGTTTTTATATTATCACTTAATTCAAAAGGCTTGTTTACAGTACAATTGGGGGCATTAAACGATACCGACGTCAGTTTTTTACACTCACCAAAAGCTCTATAACCAATTGACTGTACTGAATATGGAACAGCTACGGATGATATAGAAGTTCCTTTAAAAGCACTTTCTCCTATCACAGTAACCGTATTGGGAATATTTACTTTTGTAAGATTACTACAATTTATAAATGCAGCCATACCGATAATCTCCGTATTATACAATGAAACCGTATTCAGTTTGTCCAAATCACTACAGATAAATGATGGTATATATTCACAACCTTCACCAAAATTAAATTCAGTAATTGGACAAGAATATATTTTGTTATTAGACGAATATTTGAAATGTTTACTATCTAGCAAATCACCTGTTATATAAGCGTGGTTAGCATTCCAATAAACTTTTTCCAAATTTTTACATCCATAAAAAATATGTGGACCTATTTTTCTAACATTCTTTCCTATTATAACTTCTTTTAAATTGGAGATATACGCACCAAAGTTTTCGGGCAAAGATTCTACATTATCTCCAACAACAACTTTGTGGATTTTTGAACAATCTGTAAAAGGTCCTCCGTCTGTTATTGTTCCGTAACTTGTACAATTTACTGCATTCCATTCTACAACATCTATATTTGAACAACCATTAAAACAAGTATAAAACATTTCTGTTAAATTCTCAGGAATAGTCAATGTGCCTGTCAATCCACTACAATCTTTAAAAGCGTTATGACCTAATACTTTTAATGAAGTTGGCAAATCTATCTTTTGCAATGAAGAGCAACCCCAGAAAGCACTATTAATAATATGTGTTATCTTATCCGATAAATATATACTTTTTAATGAGTTACAATTTAAAAAAGCTGCATTTCCTATATTACTAACAGCATCTGTTAAATTTACCTCTTCTAAAGATTTACAATTGCGAAAAGCATCTGAGCTTATAAAAGTAATCGTTGGAGGCAAAATGACTTTTTTCAATTCACTACAATCTTTAAAAGCTCGTTCACTGACTCCTTTAATAGGAGCCTTGATTTCAACAGAGCTTACTTTTGAATTATAAAATGCGTTTTGGGCTAATCCTATAATTTTATATTCATACCCTCGGTATATAACTTTTTCAGGTATAACAATATCGCCGACATAGGCATTAGGATCGGGATAACCATCTATATAGGGAGCATGTGTAACCCTCACATCTCCACCATCGACATCAAATTCCGATGCATACTCATAATACACACCATCTACTATAAAATCGTGTGCGTAAAGATTGAATTGTGCTATTGTTAATAGCATTGATAATAAAATGACAGACTTTTTCATACTTATTTTTATTAGAAATTTATACTTATACTAAAGGCGTGAACCATTTATAGCACTTATCGAAACGAACGGCTCCGCCAAGAACCTTGCACACCAATAAGTCCGAAACAGTCCACGCCCATAGCGCAAACCTTTCGCTTACTTATTCTCGTGTGCATACAAAATTTGGCGGATTTTATCGTTAGAGAATAATAGCAAAAGCTATATATAATGTCTATAAAAAGTTCAATTCTACATTTGCATCAAGTAAACCGAACTTACTTAATACACGAGATACTCTTTTTATTTATTTCATAGGCATATTAAATTTATAGTTATTCTTTATATTCCGGTTATATTCAATACTGCAAAAATACAAAATTTACCAAAACAGACATACAGTTTCAACAAAAAGCATTATCTTTACTTGCAGATACACGAAATTCTATGAATACAATAGGACACATATACCGATTGACAACCTTTGGCGAGTCGCACGGAAGTGCCATTGGTGGCGTTATAGAGGGCGTTCCGGCAGGAATTACACTCGATATAGATGCCATACAACAATTTGTGGCACGTCGCCGTCCGGGACAATCGGCTGTTACTACATCGCGTAATGAAACAGACCAAGTGGAATTTCTTTCGGGCTTGTACGAAGGAAAGACATTGGGTACGCCTATCGGTTTTATCGTGCGCAACGAGAATGCCGATGGCCGACATTACGACTCGTTGCGCAACGTATTGTGCCCCTCGCACGCCGACTATACCTACTTGGCCAAATATGGTTATCGCGACCACCGAGGAGGAGGCAGGGCGTCGGCTCGCGAAACAGTGTCGCGTTGTGTGGCCGGTGCCATAGCAATGCAGTTGCTCAAGGCGCAAGGCGTAAGCATCACAGCATACACCTCACAAATAGGTCATATAGCCCTAACGGAGAGTTACGAGAATTACGACCTGTCGAATATCGATAACAACATAGTACGATGCCCCGATGCCACAGCAGCCGCGCAAATGGAGGCTCTCATAAAAGAGGTAAAAGCGCAAGGCGACAGTGTGGGTGGCGTAGTGAGTTGTGTGATAAAAGGAGTACCGGCAGGATGGGGCGAGCCTGTATTCGACAAGTTGCACGCCGACTTGGGCAAAGCCATATTGAGTATCAATGCAGTGAAAGGCTTTGAATACGGTATGGGATTTGCAGGAGTAGCCCGGCGAGGCTCGCAAGTGTGCGACAACTTCTACAACGACAATGGCAAGATAGCCACTCGCACCAACCATTCGGGAGGCATACAAGGTGGCATATCGAATGGTGCCGACATATACTTTCGTGCTGCTTTCAAACCAACACCCACCCTATTGCAGCCCACCGAAACCGTCAACACCGATGGCAGTGCCACCACAATATGTGCCGAAGGCCGACACGACCCCTGTGTAGTGCCTCGCGCCATACCCATTGTAGAGGCTATGGCAGCAATAACACTGCTCGACCACAGCCTTCGCAACAAAACAACAAAATTATAAACCCTAATCTCTAAACACTAATCTTTAATCCATACCCCTATGCAAAAGACACTCGACTACATCGAAAAAAACAAAGATCGCTTTCGTGATGAACTCTACTCGCTACTGCGCATACCCTCAATCAGTGCCAAACCCGAGCATCGTGATGATATGTATGCTTGTGCCAACCGTTGGTGTGAGTTACTTGTGGCAGCCGGTGCCGACAAGGCCGTATTGATGGAGACCGGTTTCAACCCCGTAGTATATGGCGAGAAAATTATAGACCCCACCTACCCCACAGTAATTGTATATGGTCACTACGACGTGATGCCGGCCGAGCCGTTGGAGTTGTGGAACAGCAACCCATTTGAGCCCGAAGTGCGTGACGGTCGTTTGTGGGGTCGTGGAACAGACGATGATAAAGGTCAGGCTTTTATACAAGTGAAAGCCTTTGAGATAGCCTTGCAACGCAATATGTTGCACTGCAACGTAAAATTCCTCTTTGAAGGAGGCGAGGAGGTAGGCTCACCGGGCTTGGAAGAGTTCTGCGCCAATAATCGCGACCTTCTCAAAGCCGATGTCATATTGGTATCGGACACAAGTATGGTCGGTCGCGAACATCCCTCGTTGACAACAGGCTTACGAGGCTTGGCTTATTGGGAAATTGAGGTTACAGGCCCCTGTCGCGACCTTCACTCGGGTCACTTTGGTGGTGCCGTAGCCAACCCCATCAACGAGTTGTGCAAGATGTTGGCAGGCATTACCGATGCCGATGGTCGCATTACCATCCCCAACTTCTACGATGATGCCGAAGAGTTGTCGCCTGCCGAACGAGCTATGATGGCCGCAGTGCCTTACGACGAACAAGCCTACTGCCAAGCCATCGGCGTAAAAGCCCTCTCGGGTGAAAAAGGTTACTCGACCCTCGAGCGCGCAGCCACACGCCCCACATTCGACATCTGTGGTATATGGGGTGGCTACACCGGCGAAGGCTCTAAAACCGTACTACCCTCAAAGGCTCACGCCAAGGTATCGTGTCGCCTCATACCACACCAAGACTACCACAAAATCACACAACAATTTATCGACTACATACAAGCCATAGCCCCGGCCACAGTCGATGTAAAAGTAACCCCGATGCACGGCAGCGAAAGTTATGTATGCCCCATAGACATACCGGCATACAAGGCAGCCGAGGCAGGTTTTGAATTGGCATTCGGTCAACCCCCATTGGCAGTGCGTCGTGGTGGCAGTATCGGTGTGATACCCATCTTTGAGCGCGTATTGGGCTTGAAATCGGTTTTGATGGGATTTGGTCTTGAAAAGAACGCCATACACTCGCCCAACGAAAGTTTTGCTCTCGAAATGTACGAGCGAGGCATCATAGCCGTTGTCGAGTTCTACAACCGATACGGGAAATAAAATCGCTATGGAAAAAGCACGATACAACGACTACGGCTCTTTCCTACAACAACACTTCGCAGGTAAAGTCCAGAAGATATCTATCAACGGGGGCTTTACCTGCCCCAATCGTGACGGCTCGATAGGACGTGGAGGGTGTACCTTCTGCAACAACCAGACTTTCAACCCCGACTATTGCCGCAGCGAATTGAGTGTAACTCAACAACTGCAAGAGGGCATACGATTCTTTGCCCGTAAGTATCCGACAATGCGATACTTGGCATACTTCCAAGCCTACACAAGCACCTACGACGAATTGCCTCGCCTCATAGCACGATATGAGGAGGCTCTGTCGGTAGAGGGTGTTGTAGGTATCATCATAGGCACACGCCCCGACTGTATGCCGGCATCCCTGCTCGACTACCTTGTCGAGTTGGCCAAACGTACTTTTGTCACTGTTGAATACGGTGTAGAGAGTACCCTCGACACCACACTGCAACGCATCAATCGTGGTCACGACTATGCAACAGCCGTTGATGCCATACGACGCACAGCAGCAGCCAACATCATAACAGGAGCGCATCTTATATTAGGACTACCGGGCGAAAGCCACAACGAGATGTTGCAACACGCCACACGATTGTCGCAACTACCCCTCGACACTATCAAACTACACCAACTGCAATTAATCAAAGGCACTGTTATGGGTAACGAATATGCGCAACATCCCGAGCACTTCGACATACCCGACATCGATACTTACATCGACCGCGCCATAGACTTTGCCGAACTGCTTCGCCCCGATATTGTGATAGAACGTTTTGTATCGCAATCGCCGACCGAACTACTCATTGCTCCTCATTGGGGGCTGAAAAATCACGAATTTACAGCCCGTCTGTTGCGCCGTATGCGCGAGCGCGATACTTGGCAAGGGCGCAAATGGCAATAAAACCCGAAAAACACAATAACAATAATATGAAAAAAACTGCTATCCTCACATCGGCATTATTACTATGCTCTATCGCCCTACAGGCTCAATACCTGAAATCGGGACAAATAGACTTTGGAACAACAGGGTCCGACTTTCGTATTTCGGCTTGGACCGAAGGCAACGAGTGGAGTGATGATGACAATTTCTTCATATCACGCATTAAACCTAAAGCCCGATTTACCAACCCCGCAACACAAATCAACCAAACACTAATACCTTGGTGGGACTGGGACTACGATACACCCTACAAAAGCACAAACGACTATTCGTGCTACAGCAAGAAGATAGTCAATTGGATACCATACGGCTTCAGTTACTCGCACGATGCCAAGTCGCCCTTTGAGATTATGCCCAACGGCATATTTAACAGTGAGGTTTTCACAATGTGGCAATACATATCGACGTGGGGTACTTGGAGCGATAATTTTATGCGTATGCCGGGCAACTTTGCCGATGTAGCACACAAAAACGGTGTGGCTGTTGTAACAGAATCGACACCGGCCTATGCTGCCGATATGACAACCAACGGTTGGGGCGAGGCTTATATCGACTTGGGAGGAACAGAGGAGAATCGCAAGAAGGTATTGGCTTGGCTCGATTACTACGGCATCGACGGCATCGGCTACAACTCGGAGTTTGCCGGTGGATATAACGCTATGGGGGTCAAGGAGATTGTTGAACTGAACAAAGCCATATCACAACATTTCGACTCGATATACACCGGCGATATGCGCAGTTTCTCGGCCGAGAATATCTGGTACGACGGCGAAAGAGAGTCGGGAGGCCCGGCATTCGACACCGGCGTAAATGCGCTTACCGAGGTATTCTTTGGCTCGGCTACCGACAAGAAAAGTTCGTTCTTCCTCAATTACAATTGGAATGCCAACTTTAATAACAACAACAACGAATATCTGCCACCTACCATCGAATATGCAGCCAAATTAGGACGCAATCCATTCGACATATATGCATCGGTGAATCTGCAAGGCAAAGAGCCCAAACTGACCGGTAAAGGCGAAACCAACGGACGCTGGCAATACTTAACCAAGAAAGCAGTGTCGATAGGTATATGGTCGGGACACGATAGTAACGCCTTCTGGGAGGACCGTAACGGCTACGGCTCATCGCCTATGCAAGTACAACACACCTACCAAAAGTTACTTGAACACTGGTTTACCAACAGTTACTACAACCCCGTTTACACCATTGACCCTCAATTAGTTATAAACGAGAGCCTCGACAACGCATTGAACAGCCGTTTCTTTGGTATGTCGAAGTTTGTGGCAGCACAAAGTACACTATCGTGGGATCTTTCCAAAGAGGCTTTTGTCAGTTACTTCAACGTAGGTAACGGTTGCTTCTTCAACTACAACGGCGAGAGAGAGAACAATGCCGAGTGGTATAACATAGGTACGCAGGACTATCTACCCACTTGGCGATGGTGGTGGTCGAGAGAGCCTCTCGGACGCACTACCAACGACGTACCAACCGGCTTGGAGGCATCATTTGCGTGGAACGATGCTTGGTTTGGTGGCTCTTCTTTGCGCATTGTAGGTAACGAGAAAGATTGTAGCGTTCTTCACCTCTTCAAGACTCAATTTGACATTGCACAAGGTGATATCGTAACCATACGATATAAAATCAACAAAGGTACTACCGACTGTTCTTTGCTGTTGGGTACAGGTAGCGATTGCGCCACTTGGAGCAATGCCGAGCAATATATCGTGACCAATGCCGAGCAACAAGTATCGGGCGTGTGGACAGAAAAGACGTTTACCATTGCAAGCAATGAGCAATTGTCGGTTATCGCACTGCAATTTGCCAATGCACAAGATATTGATATGAACATAGGCGAAATATCTATTCGCCGAGGCACATACCAAGCCCCCGACCTGCCCACCATTACTGCAGCCGAAATCCTATCGTGCCATTTGAACGGTATCGATGCTAAAGTTATATTCGATATGAACAGTGCCACAGGCAATAATACCGGACACTACAATATCGACCACAACGCTTCATTATACAACATATATGCTCGCGTATCGTATGGCGAAGGTAACAATATCGAACAGCACACCACTCTGATGGGAGCAACCACATCGTGGGCTGCACTCTTCTTCTCGGCTCCCCTCGACGTATTGAGGGCATCTACCGAAACAGCAACACTATCAATAGGTGTGGCTGCCGTGGGCGTGGATATGAGAACACAATCGGAGATAGTATGGAGCGAAGAACTCCCCTTGATACTCACAGGCGAAGGTAGTCACTACCAATGCACCGACGACGTAACCATATCATCGACCTACATCACTCCCAACGAATCGTTTAGCGTAAGTTACAAGGATGTGCTACACCCGGCCGCTACCGAATGGCGCATAGTAGGGCCATACAACAACCCCAACTTTGCCACCACCGACACCGTTGTTGTGGCAACAAGCACCACACAATTCGAAGCGACAGTAGATGCAGATGCCACTCAAGTAGAGGCACAATCATTGCCATACGGCTTCTACGACCTCATTGTTGTCGATAGCGAAGGCGAGGAACGACTGTTGCCCTCATTCATACAAATCTACGACAAAGAGAGCATCAAGAAACCCACCATCCAAAAGTTTGTGGCACTCGACACCGACGGCGATTTGGAAGCAATCTCGGAAGTGGCGTCCGAAACAGCAGCGGCATTTATAATAAAAGACTACAACAACGAGTTCTATATGGTTGACGCCAACGGCGATGAGCGCGACCTTAACGAAACAAACAACACTCTACCCGGAGCAGGCATAAAGACACACCCCTCAAAACCCATACGCCTGCACTATGCCGTAAACAGCAATGCCGAAGGCTCGACATCGAAAGGCATAGCCCTCAACCACAACGCATTAGGTATTATGGCCAATCAAGTAGGCATAAAGCCCATTACCGAAACCATTACCGAAGGCTCGGGCTGGGATTATGTAAAATACCAATACTCCGAAATAGGCTTCTCGGTTTCATTCTGGATAAAAATGACCGACATCAACTACGCCACTTGGTTGCTGAACATACGCAATCCCGAAGAAGACGCTTGGCCTAACCGTTTGTGGGGTTGGACTTGGAGCGATATAGACGAGGACGGCTATCTGCTAAACACAGCCATAAGAAGTGCCAAAGGCGATAATTACGTCTATAACTATGTAACCGACAGTGGCAAACGCCTGTTTAAATTTGAAAAAGGAACGTGGTACCACATCACCTACGTATTCAAGGAAAACAAGTCGGTAGAAACATCAATGTATGAGGAGATACGTCAAGCCAACAATCAGTTCACCCTCTACATCAACGGCCAACCCCTCGTGCCGGCATCAACCGTCGAGCCGGTGAATAAAGGCTGGCTCGACTTCGACCCCAACGCAACAATAGGCATAGGAGGAATAGCCGGCAAAGGCCGCTACGCCGGATTTGATGCCGTAATAGACAACTTCAGAATATACAACAAAGCCCTCTCGGCCGACGAGGTATCGGCAGCAATGCAATCAACCACAACACCCGACAGCGTAGATGGATTGGTAGGATATTGGGACTTCGAGAACACCTTCGACCAAGGATATCCCAACAGTGTAACAAACTACCCCGATGCCAAACTACTCACCCACTACTACCCTGCCGACCCTGCCGATGACGATTATCAAGGCAAAATAATTGTAGAGGCTATAGAAACAATAGGCTACACCAACCTTGCCGGTGAAACAGCCCAAAAGGTAAAAGTCGTACCAACATTTGAAATAGGAAGAGCCGATATAACCTACATTGCCGACAATCGGCCCCACGAGTACACCGAGGTTGAAGGAGAAGCAACGGCAACCACCGACACCGACACCGGCGACACCATATTGGGCTACGCGGACATAACATTCCCCGACCCCGGAGAAGGAGTATATAAGATATACACCGTAGCACTCAACATCGACAACCAATTGGGAAGCGACACAAAAGAATATCGCTATATATATGTTGCAAACATCGACGGCAAAATACAATCGGGCATCACCAATACCAACACCGATGAGTATATCACCAGCATATACCCCAATCCGTTTACCGAGAGCCTATCAATGCAATTTGCACAAAGTGGCACATACACCGTACAAATAGTAGATTTGAACGGCGCACAAGTAGCCACACACAAGATAAGAGTCCGAGCCGGTAGAGAAGTTACAATAAAACCACGCATCGCACCGGGAGTATATATTGCACTCATCAGCCAAGAGGACAAAATACTCTGCGCCCAACAAGTTGTAAAAAAGTAACGATAACACAGTAAATAAGGCAACAATATAGTTGTTGACCCAGAGATAAAAATAATAACCACTTTCGTTTATTGAAGGTGGTTATTTCTATAATTGTAGGTATCGTCTTAATGTTTCTCTTACCACCTGTCCTATGTGAGATTCTGTTATCACTTTCTTATGTAGTTTATGAGATTCGTAATACTTGTGTTTCTTGTTAAGGTATTCTTCCTTTGAATAAGGTAAAACCTTGATATTTACATCTTGGTATATGGCAAATACTCTGTTTTCTTGCAAACCTATTGCATAC
>JAFXIZ010000003.1 GCA_017532725.1 Bacteroidaceae bacterium | reverse complement strand
TTTACACAAATGCACTCTTAATCCTCAATTCTTATTGTCTTTTTAATTTTACTCATACCTCTATATCTTCGATAAAAAAAACGAAGATATGAGTGATTATTCAACTAATGCAAAAATCAACCTTGAAGTAAATGGAGAGAGAGTTACAGCTAAATTAAATGACTTAAAAAAACAATTTGAAGAACTCCATTCAAAATATACTGATGCAATAAGTCGAGGTGATAAGAAATTGCAAAAAGAATTAAGCAAAAGTCTTTCTGATGTAAAAAGGCAAATCAAAAATATTGAAACTTCATCGCAGCACGCAGCCACTGTTTTATCTCACCTTGACAAAGCAACACCAAGAGAATTAAAACAAACTCTCAAAATTCTGAATAAAGAACTTGAAAAAATTGATAGAGGTTCTGATGCTTGGAATGACCATTGCGAGAAAATAAGGAAAGTAAAAAAAGAGTTGGACAAAGTCAATAAGACTGTTAAACTTCAACAGAGTAACACAGATAAGATACTAAACGTTTTCACTAGGCTTCAAGGAACATGGTTTGTTTTAGGCGAAATTAGTGAAAAAGTCTTTTCGGTTGGCAAGCAAGCTGTGCAAACTTATGCAGATCTTGATACAGAGATGGCGAATGTCCGCAAATATACTGGGCTTACGGCCGATGAAGTGTCTGAATTGAACGAGGAGTTTAAGAAGATAGACACTCGCACTTCTATCAACGACTTGAACAAGTTGGCGCAAGAAGCAGGTCGCCTCGGGAAGACATCAAAGGAAGATGTGTTGGGCTTTGTTCGCGCAGCTGATAAAATTAACGTGGCTCTTGATGACCTTGGCGACGGTGCAACTCTTACCATTTCCAAACTGACCTCTATATTCGGTGACGAGGAACGACTTGGGACCGAAAATGCAATGTTGGCTGTCGGTTCTGTCGTTAATGAACTATCGCAGAACTGCTCGGCAGCAGCTCCTTATCTTACCGAATTCACCTCTCGTTTGGGTGGTGTCGGCTCACAGGCTAATATGACAATTCCTCAAATTATGTCCTATGCAGCTGTATTAGATAGCTCAAATCAAAATGTAGAAGCCTCGGCAACAGCTCTCTCGCAACTTATTGTTAAGATGATGCAAGATCCTGCCCGTTTTGCACAGGCGGCAGGTATGGAGGTTAAAAATTTTACAGATACCTTAAAAAATGACACAAATTCTGCTCTGTTGATGTTCTTTGAACGTCTGAACGAGATTGGTGATATGAATGCACTTGCTCCTGTATTTGAAACAATGAAGTTAGACGGAACTCGAGCAACAGCTGTACTTGCAGCACTTTCTGGAAAGGTGGAAATGCTCAAATGGGAACAATCTGAGGCTAACAAAGCATTCAATGAAGCTATATCGGTTGGCAAGGAATTTGATGTACAAAACAACACTGTACAAGCTTCTCTTGATAAAGCGAGGAAGGGGTTTACGGAAATGGCTGCCGATTTAGGTCAAAAACTCGTTCCTGTTATGAGATACGCTATATCTTCAACATCTGCACTGATGCGTGTTATGAAGATTGTTATTGAATTTGTTTTTCAGCACAAGGGGGCTATTATTACTCTTACTGCTGCTTATACAACATATACGGCAGCGGTGAAATATAACACCATTGTTGAAAATTTACATAATGTGGCTATTAAAACTAAAAATGGGCTAGTCACAACATTAACTGGAGGTATTCAACTACTTCGCATTGCTTATTATAACCTTACCGGCCAAACACGAAAAGCTAATGTGGTTATGACTGCATTTAATACCTCCATAAAAGCCTCGCCATTAGGACTTCTTTTAAGCCTTTTAACTCTCGTTGTTGGTGCAATTTCCACATATATTATAAAAACTAAAAGTGCTACATCTGAAACACAAAAGGCTATATCTCAAACTAAGGAGGAGATTAGTTGCCTCGATGATTTATATATCAAATTACAAAATGCAAAAGAAGGTACTGAACAGAGAGCCTTCCTTATTAAATCATTCAATGATAAATTTGGTCAATACCACAAAAATTTGTTGGACGAAAAGTCTACAATGGAAGATATTGCTATTGCGTACAATGAGGCAAAAAAGAGTTTGCAACAACTTCACGCTGAACAGATACGTAAAGACTTTGTAGCTGATGCTTCTGCCAAATTGGAAAGCGCATCGACAATATTAAGCTCCCATATTGACTCTTGGGGAAAGAAACTTAATGACCCAAGTCGTGCCGGTTTGTTCCGTCGATATGCAGATGATATAATATCCTTTTCTCGGGAAACAGATGCTGAATTTTCCGAGAATTTCTGGTATAGTGCTTTTCAACGAGCTTATCATTACGCTAAAAATGATGTTGCAAAATCTGACGACGATTTTATCGAAGAATTTTTGCTTAATAAAGCTGTTTCTGCCAAAGGTTGGACGGTTCAAGAAAATAAAAGTGCCTTAAAGGCTGCAAAATTGACAGCTAAACTTATTGATAGAAACTACGATTTGATACAAGCTAACAAAGATGCTGAAGCTTATTTACAGCAGTACGGCTACAATAATAGCACTAATACTGAAAATGGAAATAACGATGATAATAACGATAACGACAATAATCCTATTACTCCCGTTATTGATGTTCTCTCTGATACTGATGTTAAAGATAAATTCAAAAAAGAAGAGACTTGGCGTACTCGTGAGCAAAACCTCAATCGTCTTGCTTATGCAAAAGGTGAACAAGATTTTGAGGAATACACGAGTCGAATGGAACAAATTGATGTCGATTATAATAAAAAGAAACTCGAACGAACCGATTTATCTTACGATGAACGTTTGGCTATTGAGGCTGATTATCAAGAAGCGTTAGCTAAACAAAAGAAAACAGGCTTACAACAATCGACTGACGATGAAAAATTGCTTTATAATTCTATTTTGGCCTACGAAAAGCAACGCTATTTGGATGGTGAAATTAATCAGGAGTCATATAATGAGTGCATTCGTGTTGCTGAATTGCAACACCTTCGTAGAATGAAGGACATCTACGAAGAAGGCTCGCAAGATAAACTTGATGCTGACCAGAGGTACCAAGAGGCTCTTATTAAAGACAAGGAAAGAAGAAATAAAGAAGAGGAAGATCAAGAGGAAAAGCATCAAGATGCGCTCAAAAAAATCAAGGAATCTTATTTCGGGCTTAATGCTAATGAACGGAAAGTGTTATATAATAGTTCTCTGAAATTATTAGAAGAGGCTTACCAACAAGAACTTATCGCCTGTGGAGATAATGCGGGGGAAAAATTGCGTGTCGAGAAAGCTTACCAAGAGGCAAAACTCTCTCTTCAGGAGGAGTATGCACAGGGAGGTAGTGACGTCGTGAAAGATGCAACTGAAGAAGTTTTAGAGTGGCTTAACTCAGAAGGCGTTCAACGCTTTATGTCAGCTTACAATACATTAGTGTCTGGATTGACGTCTTTATTCTCACAAATATCATCATTGATACAGGCAGAATTGGATTTAGAGGTGAATGCAATTGAAAGTCGTTATGATAAAGAGATTGGTTTGGCTGAGGGAAATACATATCAGGTCAAAAAATTGGAAGAGGAAAAAGAAAAAGAAATAGCAAAATTGAAAAATGAAGCTAGCAAAAAAATGTACGCGATGCAAATCTTTCAAGCTATTGCTAATACTGCCTCTAGTGCCATTTCTGCATTTAAAGCAGGTGTTGAAGTCGGTGGTGCCGCAGGTTTAGTAATTGGCCCTATCGCAGCAGGATTGGCAATCGCAGCCGGTGGGGCTCAAATCGCTACTATTCAGCAGCAACAACAATTGGCAGAAGCACAGGGCTATTCGGAAGGTGGTTTTACTCCTATGGGAGATGTTAATCAGGAAGTTGGCGTTGTTCATGCAGGGGAATGGGTCGCCTCGCAAAAACTATTGAAAAATCCCTCAGCTCGTCCTCTTATCAACGCTCTGGACTATGCTCAAAGAACTAATTCTTATGGAAATCTTAGGGCAGAGGATGTTTCGCATTCAATAACGGCTCCTACTATTCTTGCTAGAACTATGAATGTTAGTTCGACAAAGGAACAAAACAACTTATTGAGACAATACAAAGACACGATAGACAAACTCAACACTCGTCTTGATGAACCTTTTGTAACTGTCAATACTGTTACGGGTGATACCGGTATAAAGAAGGCACAAGAGGACTATAATAGACTTATTCGCAATAAATCACCTAAATCAAGAAGAAAACCTAAATCAACAAGTAAATGATAGATCTTATTATCAACGGGAAAGAAGCTGTTTTGCCAAAAGAATTTTCTTTTGAATATATTGCAGAGAATAGAGCCTTTACAGAGGCTGATGACTATTCTCTGAATATCGAATTACCTCTTGCCGGGTGTCCTCAAAATATCGGTATTTTCGGACATATAAATAGATTTGATAGCGATACCGATACAATTGTTTATACTTGTGAAATTCGCGCATTGAATTTTTACCGTTATGGTTCTTTGACTATAACTGATATATCGGAAAATAGTATTAAAGTTCAATTCCTCGGCGATAAAAGTGCGCAAAATTTCCTTTCTACTTTTGATGACATATATATCAACGAACTTAATCTGGGTTCTCCGAATTCTATTGCTCATAATAGTTTCCCGAGAAACTACCGAAATGGCTTTGACTCCGGTGCTGAGTATGTGGTACTCCCTTGGTGTAATAATGCAAGTGGCATTATCCAAAATGATATAGTAGGTGGGTGTGAGTGGGCATACACCGAAGCCTTTACGCCGGCTGCTCAAATGTATCTCCTGCATTTAACAGAATATATCTGCGAGCAGCTTGGTTATAAATGGGATTTTAGCGAATGGTATGACTCTTGTTATCGTCACCTCATTGTTTGCAATGCATTGCCTTTGTCGTGGAAACAACCTGATTTTGCAAAAGCTCTGCCTCGCTGGAGCGTTACGGAGTTTTTTGAACAACTTGGCCTTTTCCTTTACGGTGAATTTGATATAAATCATGATAAAAAAACTATCTCTTTCTCATTCTATCGTAATATTGCACTTAATTACCCTATTGTAAAGCTTGATAATATTCTTAACGAAATATCGGTTGAAATAAGCAAGGAGACTTGTTCTTACCGCGATAGTAGAGTCCTTAAATATGCAAATAATGGCGCTGTTACCGAACATTTTTATGCTTGTGATTGGTATATTTCACAATTCAAAGATAAGGCAGTCAGTCTAGACAAAATGGAGTCACTTATGGACCGTGCAAGAGAGATATATCTTAAACTTGATGGGCAAACTCCTCCCAATTCTTTATATTATGTCGCAGAATATGACTGCTATTTTATTTTGTCGTGGCGTTCTGCGACAGGTATTAGTGTCCCCTCTGATATTGGATATGTTACCCAAGACGGCAATTCATATCATATTGTTCCAATTAACAGATTTGCCCCAAGCCACACTGATGAAGATGCTGAAGAGGATGAGATAAAGATTGTTCCAGTACCAATCGAATTCACAGATGAAAGCCATCAGTTCTGTATTTTTTTGAATCCCGGTGCAGAAGAAATCGAAAGTTCTGAGGTGAAAACAATTCCCGAAATTCAATTGGCAGAAGGCGACAAATCAAAAACTTCTACTTACGAAAATATATATGTAGGCTTTTGGGAGCCTGATTTTTTCGAACTAATAGAGCCCCCATATCCACATCCTCTCGTTGATTATCATTACTTTCAAAACATTCTTTATTACCACCACTATGATAACACTTTGTGCCTTCGCAATAATCCCTTGCGACAAAGTGTACATAACATCGATGGAAAGACCAAATACACTATCAAATTCTTATCTACCGAATTACCCAATCCTCGTAGTGTGTTCGTAATTGAAGGTAAGAAATATTTGTGTGAGTCAATAAGTACTACATTTACACATAATGGTATGTCAGATGTTCACAAAGGTGTCTTTTATAGAATTATTGACTAAAATTCGCCATTATAAGACAATATCAGTTTATTGGCTTTTTTAATATCGTGAGGAGTGTATATATCAGTCATTAGGATACTCGAATGTCGCGCTTGATCTCGCACCGTTAACACGTCGGCCGAGCGTAGCATTTCGGTTATTCCTGTGTCTTTCAGGGAATAGAACTTATATTTGGCTGGGAATTTTAGCGCTTTACGCACATAATGTGTCCAATAATCTCGGAACTGTTTTTCGCTTCTCCATTTTACTCCGGGACGAAAGCGATCACCAAACAGATAGTAATTGTTAGGATTGTCAAATATTTTCAATTCTATCATCAATTTTAGCACCTTTTGAGGCAATGTTATTGTCGCATCCTTCCTGTTTTTTGATACTGTGTCCGGTATGAAAATTGTACCTTGTTCTATGTTGAAATTGGATAGTTTTATTTGACTCATTTCTTTTGGTCGAATGAAACAATAATGCAATATATAACAAGCTAATAAATAGTGTTTATTAGTTTGTCGTAGATAATCACACAAACGCCTCATATCCTCTTTGGCAATTATTGTACGTTCCTTTTTAATAGAACTTTTTCGCAAGTTGCTTATTCCGTCTGTCGGCTTGCTTGTTGTATACCCGTGCTGAACCAAAAAACTGGAAAATACTCGTAAAAATGTAAGATAATTATTTCTTGTCTGGGCTGAATTATCTCTGTCTATGAATATATGTTCTAACAACTGCGTTATATACTTTTTATCAAATTGGTAGATGTATTTAATACCGCCTTTTTCATCATTATACTTTTCAACATTGCGTAGATAACTCACATAACCTATATATGTTTCTTCTCGATAATAGCCTGTATTGTATAATTTAGTTATATAAGTCCTGTAACTGTTGGCAACTTCCTCAAAAGTCTTATACCCCTTATCCTGAGTATCAATCCAAGGATTCCAACCATCACGAAGTTCATTTGTCAAGCGTTTGATTACATCGTTGGCATATTCTCGCCTATTGCGAATTCCCTCAATATGATTGAGTTTTATTCGCTTCCTTCTCATTTCTTCTCTAACAGGATCATAGGCCATAAATCCTATATACCATTCCTTGCCTATGTAGAGCTTTGGAATAGTGTACTGAAGTACCCTTGATAAAGAATTGTTTTTTGATTTTTTAGACAACATTTTTTTTACACTTTTCGCATATCGCAAAAAATGCACGTTAAACATCGCTCTGTATATATCCCGAAATTGTCCCGATTATAATTGAAAAGCATTGATAAAACGCTCGTTATCAATGCCTTATCTTTATTCTGTCGGGGTGACAGGATTCGAACCTGCGACCACCTGGTCCCAAACCAGGTGCGCTACCGGACTGCGCTACGCCCCGATTGTAGCAAGCGAAGAGAAACCGCATTGCTTACTATTTGCCTAAATATCGAAATGATATTTGAACAAATAAGGTGTACCTTGAAGATACACCTTGTGGAGTATAGCGGACTCGAACCGCTCACCTCGACACTGCCAGTGTCGCGCTCTAGCCAGATGAGCTAATACCCCTTGCTTTTGCGATGCAAAGATAAGAGTAATTTCTGTTTTGTGCAATAGTGTGTGCATATTTTTTTTGATAAAGTTGTGTTGCGTGGTAAAATAAGTATTTACAATGGTGATGAGAGAGATAAAAAAAGTGATATTTATTTTGATGTAGTTGCTGCATATCGTACCTTTGCAGTAAACAAAATAAAAAGGAAGTATGCTTATATACAACACAACATATCATTGCGAGCAGTCTTGTTACGAAGAGTTCTTGGCGTGGATGCGCAAGGAGTATATCCCAGTAGCAATGGGTCACGGAGGATTAGTTTCGCCCCGTATATCGCGTATAATGGGAGGCGATGATGCCGAGGGAGTGAGCCTGTCGGTACAGTTTGAAACAGAGGGTATCGATTCATTATCATCGTGGTATGAGGCTTGTGGCGAGGCTTTGGTGGCGAGGCTTGAGGATAAGTTTGCCCAACGCGTGGCCGGCTTCTCAACCATAATGGAGCGTATAGATTTGTAACAGCGTTATGAGCGAAGTTGTCACTGTAAACCGTCCTGTCAAGGGAGAGCGCATAATAATAGGTATTGACCCAGGTACACATATTATGGGTTACGGAGTGTTGCGCGTGGTGGATGGTAAGCCCGAATTGGTGACAATGGGTGTAATAGAGTTGAGCCGATTTGAGAGCCATTATTTGCGACTGCGACGTATATTTGAGCGTGTGCAGGGGCTTATCACGCAATACCTACCGGATGAGATGGCTATAGAGGCACCCTTCTTCGGAAAGAATGTGCAGTCGATGCTGAAGTTGGGTCGCGCCCAAGGTGTGGCAATGGCGGCAGCGTTGTCGCGCGATATACCTATATGTGAATATGCGCCGTTGAAGATAAAGATGGCTATAACGGGCAACGGACAGGCATCGAAGGAGCAAGTGGCCGAGATGTTACGTCGCACGCTGAAGATACCCCAAGAGAGTATGTTGCCACAACTTGATGCTACTGATGGATTGGCAGCGGCGATGTGTCATTACTACGAAACGTCGCGCCCGATAAGTGTAAGCAAGGGTGCTAAAGATTGGAAATCGTTTATAGCACAAAACCCCGATAAGGTGGTGAAGAGATAAAAAAGTCCTCACAATAATTGTGAGGACTTTTTATATGATGTTTACAAGATGAAGCAACGCTTCGTATTTATTTTACTCTTGTGTTTCATTCCAATTGGTAAAGGCATCCATAATGACAGTGGGACGACCGTCTTCGGTGAATGCACCGAGTTTGTATTGCGATGGCTTGCACTCGGGCTCCCAATAGAATACACCTTTGCAACGACCGTTAGTTTCGTTGATGCTTTCGCGAATGACGCGCGCCAACTGACGGCGACCCTCTTCAAGCACTTCGGGGCGAGTTTCGTCCACCAAGAAACCTGTTTCGACAATCATCACATCGCAACCAAACTTTTCGCTAACATATCGAATGTTCTCAAGACAGTCGGTAATGGTAGTTTCGGCATCGTTGCGATAGCCACCTTCCATAGCCCAGAAGGGATATAGTGACATACCTATCATATCCCATTTGGCACCGTTGTCCTTGAGGATGCCCAAGTTCCAATCGTACAGTTCGCGGTCGAAACCGTTGTCGAGGTGAACAATTACGATAGCATTGGGGAATACTTGCTTACAAGCGTCGTATCCTGTGGCGAAGAAACCGGCATATTGCTCGGGGTTGTTGACGGCGTGTCCCATCGACTCGGTGATGGTAGTGTTGCCGTTCTCGTCAACTTCGGGCCAGCCGTATTCGTTAGACTTGACACTCCAAAGGAAACCAAAGCGAGTTTCGTTGCCCACTTGTATCCACTTGGGCTCGATGCCGTTGTCCTTGAGGAATTGCAGCACCTCGATAGTGTGATTGGCGAGGTCTTGTTTCATTTGCTCGTAGTTGTGACCACTCCACGAGGCAGGTATGTTTTGCTTGTTGGGGTCGGCCCACCAATCGCTGTAGTGGAAATCGACCATAATAGCCATACCTTGTTCCTTGGCACGCAAGCACTTAACAAGGAGGTCTTCCTTGTTGCACCAATTGCCGTGAGCCGAAGGATCGACCCAAACGCGTAGGCGTACAGCGTTCAGTCCCAACTCTTTCATCAATGCAGTACACTCGCGCTCCTCGCCTTGCTTGTTGTAAAGTTTGTGACCATTGGCCTCCATTTCGGTAGCCCAACTGATGTCGGCACCCAACCAGAAGTCGGGCTCTTTTTGTTGCTCGGGTTGGCTGCAAGATAGCATTGCACACATTACTGCGACAAGGGTAAATGTTGAAAATACTTTTTTCATAATGATGTTAGTTTGAAATGTAACGAGAGTGTACCTACCGGCACACTCTCGTACAATGGTGTTATAGCATTAATTATTTTGCTTCGCCACTCATTACCACCTCGACCATATTGTCGTTGTTGGCAAAGATGCTGCGGAGGAACAAGTTAAGTTCGCCGGCAGTGATAGTTTCAAGCGCACGTTTGTAACCCACCTCAACATTGTTGCCCAAAGCGTTTTGAGCGAGGACTTGAATCCAATAGTTGTTTTCGCGTTGGTTGTTGTCGTATTGCTTGAGCATATACTCTTTTACCTTGTTGAAGTCGGCTTCGCGCACACCGTTGTTAACAACTTTCATAAGTTCTTCTTTGGCGCGCTCAGTGAGGTATGCTTGTTTCTCGACGTTTGTATCGAAACCGAAGAGGAACATCCACTCGTTGTTGCTGTCGTTGATGTCGCCTTGAGTACCAACACCGTAAGTACCACCCTCTTGTTCACGGATAGTTTCGGTGTAAACGATATCCATAATTTGACTGAACATATCCATCATAATAGCCTTGCGCATACCGTACTTGGTTTCGCCCGAGTATATAACGTAAACGCTTGCGGCGGGATTCTCCATAGGCAACGAGAAGTGGTTGATGTTTTGACCCTTAGCATATATGGGCTTGGCATCGACAACCTCACGGTCGGTGCAACCGGGCAATGTAGCGATGTACTTTTCAACGAGAGGGCGCAAAACCTCGGGGTCGAACGAGCCTACAAAGTTGAAAGTAAAGTCGGCAGCATTGGCAGTACGCTCCTTGGCAATAGTAAGCATACGGTCGTAATCGGCAGCAGCAAAGTCCTCGGCCTTCATCATACCCAACATAGCGTTACCAGCATACATAGTGCTGCGAAGAGAGTCGCTGAAGATGAACTTGGGATTAGAAGCGTTGTTGGCATATATGCTTTGGTATTGGCCTTTGTTCACGTCGTACACCTCTTGGTCCTTGCGAATGTCGGTGAAAGTGAGGTGAACGAGTTGCAACATAGTTTCGAGGTCTTTAACAGCACAGTTGGCATTAACAACTTCGCCATAAAGGTTGATGTTAAGACCAGCCGATGCTTTCTTACCGGCGAGCGCCTTTTGGAGGTTGGTAGTAGAGAAGTTACCCAAACCACCTGCTTCGTAAAGGTAAGGGAATACCTTGAGAGTAGAGGCATCAGTCTCATTGTAGAGAGCCTTACCACCCTTACTTACAGCGTACATAATAACCTCGTCGTCTTTGAAGTCGGTTTTCTTCAATACGACTTTAGCACCGTTAGAGAGAATCCACTCGGTAGTGCCGTCGAGAGAGCCTTGCAACTCGGCGATAACGCGACCTGCAGTGAGTTCTTTCGAGATAAGGGGCTCGTTAGAAACCTCATCGACATAGGCAGTGATTTCCTCGGCTTGTACCTCTTTGATAGCAGCGATTGCTTGCTCGGCAGTGGGATATGTAACGCCCTCTTTTTCGGGACCTGTTACGCAGATAACGATGTTATTGTCGGTAATGGCACCGGCCATATATTGGTTGACAGCCTCAACGGGAATTTGGGGAGCCAAACCTTGCATAAGTTGATATTCGAGTTCGATGCCGGGGATGTAACCACCGTCGATGTAGTGACGGATGTACTCGTTGGCATATTGGATGTTGCGACGAGTGTTGCGCTCGTTGAATTGGTTTTCGAGGTCGGCCAAGAGGTCGGCTTTGGCGCGATCATACTCAGTAGCAGTGAAACCGAAACGGCCTGCACGCACAGCCTCGCGTACCATACCTTTGATACCATCGATAACTTTACCCTCTTCGACAGCAGCACTGAGCGTGTAGGCATCCTTTGTAGAAGAGAGGCCGAAGAACTTGCTGTCGTAGCCATAAGCATACAAGAAAGGAGCGTTGGGTTTGTTGGTAATTTCGCTGAAACGGTTGCGAAGCATAATGCTTGCCACGCTCTCGATGTAATCTTGTACGGCACCAATCATAGTACCACGATATTGACGGGGCATAGGATCGTGCTTGAAGTAAATTTGTACGCCTGTAGAAGTAGCCTCAACGTCGCTACCTACAACATAGATAGGCTCGTCATTATTGGGCACCTCGTGATAGATGCGCTCAGCAGGATTTTCGGGCATTTTGATACCACCGAACAACTCTTTAACGCGTGCTTCCATTTGAGCAGCGTCGAAGTCACCGATAATGATGATGGCTTGGTTGTCGGGACGATACCATTTATGGTAGTAGTCGCGCAAGTCTTGGTAGGGGAAGTTCATAACGACCTCCATAGTACCAATGGGGAGACGGTTGGCATATTGGCTGCCTTGGAACATAACGGGGATAACCTTCTCCATAATACGCCATTGTGCATCGTTGCGAGTACGCCATTCTTCGTGGATAACGCCACGCTCGTTGTCGATTTCGGCTTCTTGCAAGAGGATATCGCAAGCCCAATCGTGGAGCACCCAAAGACAAGAGTCAACCAAACCGGGGTTGGTAGTGGGCACGTTAGAGACGCGATAAACTGTTTCGTCAAGACCTGTGTAAGCGTTGATGTCAACACCAAACTTGATACCGTTTTGCTCAAGGTAGTTGAGCATATTTTTACCAGGGAATTTACCAGTACCGTTGAAAGCCATATGCTCGAGGAAGTGAGCAAGACCACGTTGGTTTTCTTCTTCAAGTACCGAACCTACGCGTTGCGCGATGTGGAACTCGGCACGATTCTTGGGTGTTTCGTTGTGACGGATGTAATAGGTCAAACCGTTGTCAAGAACACCGTAACGAACTTGTTGGTCGATAGGCAGAGGTTGCTCCATCGGATTTTGCTCTTGTGCTACAGCGGGCATCACGAATGCCACAACGGCTGCAAGCAGAAGGCTTTTCAATACTTTTACGTTCATTTTTCGTTAGTTTTAAAAGGTTTTATTTAGGTTTATTATTATTATTCATCATCGCGAAACTCGAGGATGTCGCCGGGCTGGCATTGCAACTCGTGGCATATAGCCTCGAGAGTAGAGAATCGGATAGCCTTGGCTTTTCCTGTTTTCAATATCGACAGGTTGGCCGGTGTTATGTCTATTCTTTCGGACAACTCATTAAGCGAAATTTTACGCTTAGCCATCATTACATCAAGGTTAACTATTATAGCCATAATTATGTTTTTAGATGGTTAAGTCTTGTTCTTCTTTCAATCGCAGTGCAATGTTGAGAATCTCGGTAAGCAGTATGAAGATGAATGCAATGACAAAACCTTCGCTTATGCGGGGGTATGCCAATGTATATCCGTCTAACAAGATGTGCTTGCTATAATACCAAGTGGGGATGCACGAAGAGAGTGTAAAGAGGATGTAAACAGCAAGCATCGTATAAGAGACCTTGCGCAGCCTGCCGAGTGCAGCCTGACTCATTATGCCTTGTCGCATAACGGTAGATATCATCTTGAATACTGCTATTATATAATATATAGTAAGCAATACGGCAGCCACCGATGTGATGGTGCTGATGATGTTGACGGCAGGCGATGTGTGCTGAGCCGGCAGGAATAGCACCAACTCGCGCTTGAAGTCGGTAAAACCGAGCGTGCCGACATTGGTATTGACCGAGTTAACAAACTCGGAGTCGGTGGGAATTACCTCGAAACCTGTGGGATATGCCTCATAGCCAACAGTCTCGGCCGAGGCCGAGTTGAAGCCCAACACAAAGCCATATACCATATCATACATAATGGGAACGACCAATAGAATGGCTATGATACCGGCAAGTATTTGTATTTTCAGTTGCGGATTCTTAATATTCATTGTTGCGTTATTATAATTTTTTACGGTGCAAAGAAAATACTTTTTTATTAAAAATGCAAAGGAAACAATATTTTTTTATCGAAAAACGATAATATTATATTTATATCCTTTGCATATACCTTATATTATAGTGCATCACACTCGGCAAGCCAAGCAGCCGAAGCAGCATCGCTGGGCATACGCCAACTACCACGAGGCGAGAGGCTTACTGAACAAACCTTGGGGCCGTCGGGCATACAACTGCGCTTGAACTGATTGTTGAAGAAACGCTGATAGAATGTGCGCAACCATTGTTTGATGGTAGCATCGCTGTAAACGCCCTTGAATGCGTGACGAGCCAAGAAGTAAACCTTCGACGGGCTGAAACCGTGTTGCAAGGTGTAGTAGATGAAGAAGTCGTGCAACTCGTATGGGCCAACCAAATCTTCGGTTTTCTGCTTGATATTGCCTTTGTCGTCGGCAGGAGTCAACTCGGGGCTGATGGGAGTGCTAACGACGTCGGCAAGTACTTGGCTGATGACCTCGTTGGAAGCCTTGCGAGCAGCCCACTCGACGAGTGCGCGTACGAGTGTCTTGGGAACACCGGCCGAAACGCCATACATAGACATATGGTCGCCGTTGTATGTAGCCCAACCGAGAGCAAGTTCCGAGAGGTCACCTGTACCGATAACCATACCGTTGGTTTGGTTGGCAACATCCATAAGAATCTGTGTACGCTCACGGGCTTGCGAGTTTTCGTAAGTTGCATCGTGTACCTCAATGTCGTGACCGAGGTCGATGAAGTGTTGTTTGACAGCCGGCACGATAGAAATCTCGCGCATAGTTACGCCTATTTGTTGCATCAGTTTCAATGCGTTGTCGTGCGTGCGGTCGGTCGTACCGAAACCGGGCATTGTGATGCCCACGATGTGGCTCATAGGACGCTCTAAACGACGCAAAGCCTCGGCACAAACCAAGAGAGCGAGCGTAGAGTCGAGTCCACCCGATATGCCCAAAACGAGTGTCTTGGTGTTGGTGTGCAGAATGCGCTTGGTAAGAGCCGATACCTGTATGTTGAAGGCCTCTTGACAAGCCTCATCGAGTGCCTCCTTGTCAGTGGGTACGAAGGGCGAAGCCTGAATTGTGCGAGTGAGTGAGATGGCATTGCTGCCGATGTTGGGAATAACCGTCTCGCGATAGGGTTGTATTTGTCGCAGAGCAGCAGCACCACCCATAAAAGATGTGGTAGCCTGACGCTCGTTGTTGAGGCGTTTGACGTCGATTTCGCTGATGGCCAATTGGGGTTGTATGCAGAAACGATCGGCAGTGGCGAGTAGTTGTCCACACTCATAAACGAGGGCATTACCGGCGAAAACGAGGTCGGCAGTAGATTCGCCAAAACCAGCCGAGGCGTATATGTAGCCACTGAAACAGCGTGCACTCTGTTGCGAAATGAGCGAGCGCAAGTATTTGTTTTTGTTTATCTGCTCGTTACTTGCCGAAAGGTTGACGAGGATGTTGGCACCATTCTGCGCGTGGTGGCAACTGGGAGGAACGGGCGTCCATACGTCTTCGCAAATTTCGATGGCAAACTTGGCCTCGCCAATGGAGAAGAGTTGTCTTGCACCGAGTGGAGCCGTCTGTCCACAAAGTGTAACCGTATCGCTATAAGCATCGGCAGCCGTTGCAAACCAACGCTCCTCGTTAAACTCTTTGTAACCGGGGAGGTAACTTTTGGGAACGAAACCGTGAATTTTACCGTGAGAAGATACGATGGCACAGTTGAAAAGTTGGTTGTCGCAACGCACAGGCGCACCTGTCACACACACCATATCGAGACCTTTGGTGGCATTGATAAAGTGAGCGAGAGCCTTTTCGGCCTCATCGAGCAACAATCTTTGGCTGAACAAATCGCCACAAGTATAGGCAGTAATACAAAGTTCGGGGAAAACAAGCCATTCGACTTCTTGACGGGCTGCTTGACGCGCCAACTCAATCATACCCTCGGCATTGCGATGACAATCGGCAACCGTAACGGGTGGAATGGCAGCAGCAACTTTTATAAATCCGTAATTCATAGTGATAAAGAGTGTTAATACATAGCGCAACAAAGATAAAAAAAATGATGCACAAATTGTATATAAAAATGAAATATTACTTTTGTAGAAACAAATTTTTATAAAAATGAAGCAAAATTATATCATATCGTTTGTATTATCGACCTTGTTGTGGTGGGTAATATGCTACTTCTTCAACACGACAGCATTATTGGGGAAAGTGGTTGTTGCAAAGGCTTTTATAAGTCCTTGGCTGACGTTGACAAGTGTAATGAAGTACTTTCACTTGGGTATGGGAGTACCCGAATGGGGTGGATATGTATTGGCTGTGTTGCTGCTTGTGTTCCTGTGGGCGTCGCTGTACTTTTTTGTTTATTCGCTGCTGCGCGCAGTTGAGAGAAAGGTTGAGAGGTGAGAGTTGAGTGATTAGAGGAGGCGAAAAGGGCAAAAAGGCCTAAAAGGGTGGCAAGGAAATGGGGCGAAAAGTGTGGCAGGAGACGCGAGCGTCGCGTCTCTACGGGGAGGGCGACAAGGGCAAAAGGCAAAAAGGGCGGCAAGGATGATAAGGACAACAAGGCAACGAGAATGAGAGAAGGGCGAAAAGGGCAGCAAGGAGGTGGGTTGACAAGAAGAAGAAAAAGAGAAAAAGAGAAAAAGAATTGAGGGTTGAGCGATTGACGTTAAACACTAAACTCTAATCTCTAAACATTTTCTCTAAACACTAAACTCTAATCTCTAAACACTTTTTTGTGGGGTGTGGATGTATTGTGGTAAAAAAGTTTTACCTTTGCGATATTAGTTAGGATAATACCATAAAACACACGGCAATGAAGGATAAGAAATTTTTTGCATTTATCAGTTATCAGCGTCAGGATGAGGAGCATGCCGAGTGGTTGCGCAAAAAATTGGAGCATTATCGTTTGCCGTCGAGTTTGAGGAAAAAGTATGCCTCTTTGCCCAAAGAGATTCGACCTATCTTTCGCGATGCGCTTGAGTTGACGGGTGGTTTCCTTGCACAAGAGATTGAACAGGCGCTTGAACAATCGAAATTTCTTATTGTGGTATGTTCGCCACGTTCGGCTCGCTCGCCTTGGGTAAACAAGGAGGTGGAGTATTTTATCCAATCGGGTCGCACGCAATATATCATCCCTTACATCATTGATGGCGAGCCGTTTGCCCAAGATGAATCAAATGAGTGTTTCCCTCCGGCCTTGCGTGATCTCACTGCCGATAATGAATTGTTGGGCATCAATATGTACGAACTTGGGCGTGATGCTGCAGCCATTAAGGTTGTGGCGCGAATGTTCGGGTTGCGTTTTGATGTGTTGTGGCAACGCTATGAGCGCGAACAACGTCACAACAGGTGGTTAGTGGTTGGTGGTGCATTGCTTTTCGCTGTAGTGCTTGCCATTGGTGGATATATTTATCGCAATAATTGGAAAATGTTGGAAATTCAATCACGATTTGTTGCAGAAAAGGCCATCTCATTGACAGACGCCGACGAATCCTACACTGCCCGATTGTTGTGCTTAGATATATTACCTCGCGATTTAAATAACCCCGCTCGACCATATACCTCCGAGGCTGAAATGGCTTTGCGATACGCTTGTGAACATAATTCCGGCACATTAAGAGGACATACTGGTTTTGTAGAATCAGCCAATTTCAGTCCCGATGGCAGATATATCGTTTCGTCATCGTGGGATAATACCCTCAAAATATGGGATACACAAACCGGGGAATGTATTAAAACCCTTGAGGGGCATACCAGTTTTGTAAACTCTGCCACCTTCAGTCCCAATGGAAAATATATCGTTTCGGCATCGTGGGATAATACCCTCAAAATATGGGATACACAAAGTGGGGTGTGTATAAAAACGCTTGAGGGGTATACAAATATTGTGAGTTCTGCCTCATTCAGCCCCAATGGAGGATATATCGTATCAGCATCAAGTGATGGAACTATCAAAATATGGGATACCTCAAATGGGGAGTGTATAAAAACGCTTGAAGGGCATACAAGTTTGGTAAAATCAGCCAACTTCAGCCCCGATGAGAGATATATTGTTTCAGCATCAGATGATAAAACCATCAAAATATGGAGTACAGAGAATTGGGAGTGTATTAAAACGCTTGAAGGGCATTTATATGTTGTAAACTCAGCCACCTTCAGCCCTGATGGGAAATATATCGTTTCGGCATCGCAGGATAATACCATCAAAATATGGAATACAAGAAACTGGGAGTGTGTCAAAACGCTTAAGGGACATACAAATATTGTGCGTTCTGCCTCATTCAGCCCCAATGGAGGATATATCGTATCAGCATCAAATGATAGTACCCTCAAAATATGGGATACACAAACCGGGAAATGTATCAAAACATTGGAAGGTCATACAGATATAGTAAACTCAGCCAACTTCAGCCCCGATGGGAGGTATATCGTTTCGGCATCATTTGATAAAACTATCAAAATATGGAGTACACCAAGTGTGGGGTGTACCCAAATTCTCGAGGGACATATTTGGTGGATAAACTCAGTTAATTTCAGTCCAGATGAAAAATACATCGCTTCAGCATCAGGGGATAAAACCATTAGAATATGGGATACACAAAGTGGAATATGTATCAAAACCTTAAAGGGGCATACAAATGACATACTATCAGCCACCTTCAGCCCCGATGGAAGATATATCGTTTCGGCATCAAGAGATAATACCCTCAAAATATGGGATACAAAAAGTGGAGAATGCACCAAATCGCTTGAGGGGCATAAATATTCGGCAAACTCAGCCACTTTCAGCCCCGATGGAAAATATATCGTTTCGGCATCAAGCGATAATACCCTCAAAATATGGGATACTGAAAATTGGGAGTGTATAAAAACATTGGAAGGACATACAAGTTGGGTAAGATCAGCCACCTTTAGCCCCAAAGGGA
The DNA here is from genome assembly GCA_017532725.1 of Bacteroidaceae bacterium. GTDB lineage: Bacteria > Bacteroidota > Bacteroidia > Bacteroidales > Barnesiellaceae_A > Barnesiella_A. Next base: position 12,733 of record JAFXIZ010000003.1, on the reverse strand, counting down.
AATATATTGTTTCGGCATCAAATGATAGCACTATCAAAATATGGGATACAAAAAATTGGGAGTGTATAAATACATTGGAGGAGCATACAAGTTCTGTATACTCAGCCACCTTCAGCCCCGATGAGAAATTTATCGTTTCGGCATCGCGAGATAATACCATCAAAATATGGGATACAAAAAATTGGGAGTGTATAAAAACGCTTGAGGGGCATACAGATAAGGTAAACTCAGCCACCTTCAGCCCCGATGGAGAATATATCGTTTCGGCATCAAGCGATAATACCCTCAAAATATGGGATACTGAAAATTGGGAGTGTATAAAAACATTGGAAGGACATACAAGTTGGGTAGGTTCAGCCACCTTTAGCCCCAAAGGAGGACAGATAGCCTATGCAACAGGTAGCAAGATTAATATTATTGAGTTCCCTCCTTTGCAGGAATTGATAGATGAAACGCGTGAGCGATTTAAAAACTGGGAATTGACCCCCGAAGAACGACGTAGGTATTATTTGGAATAGAGAGTTGAGGGGTTAGAGGTGAGAGAGGGAAAAAAGGGGAAAAAGGCCTAAAAGGGCGAAAAGGACAACGAGGGATGCAAGGGCGAGTAAGTGATGAGAGTTGAGGGGTTAGAGGTGAGAGAGGTTAGTGATTAGTGATTAGAGAGGGAACTACGTCGGAGACGTAGGGCTGTGTTAACCCCACGATAGAGCGCGATAGTGCGTAATCGTGGGGGCAGAACGACTCCTCGCGCCCGATACGTCGAAGACGTTTCACTGTTGTGCGTAACAGTGCAACATCTTCGATGTTGATGCCTTGGGTGCCTCGCCCTACCCCACGTTTCGCTGCGCTCAACGTGGGGTTAACAATGTGTAACGTCTTCGACGTTAACTATTGCTCGTTACCATCTCGCCTACATCGGAGGGAGACGCGAGCGTCGCGTCTCTACGGGAAGAGGGTGACAAGGGCGAAAAGGCAAAAAGGCCTGAAAGGGCAACGAGGATGAGAGTAGCGAAAAGGGTGGCAAGGAAATGGGGCGAAAAGTGTGGCAGGAGACGCGAGCGTCGCATCTCTACGGGGAGGGCGACAAGGGGGATATAGGCAACGTGTCGCACGTTATGTAGCGGGCTTCGACGCATTGCAGTGTGGGCATATCGGGGTTGTTTACCCTGCGCCATAGCAGGGGTTGATGCGTGACGGTGTCGAATGCGTAGAGTGCGCGACTTGCGATGTTGTCGTGGCTGTATTGTGTGGCTGTGTAGGCGTAACAGGAGATGCCGTCGATAATGGTATCGAGATGGTGCGTGATGTGGGTATTGGTGTCGTTTGCGTGATAATGCAGGGCATTATATATGGCTGTGTGGGTGAGGTCGGCAAAGAGTATTTTGCGCCGGGTGTCGTAGTGCGTATCGTCGAAGTCGATGTGCGAGGCGGGCAGGTGTGGCGCATCGGGTGTGGTGTAGGTGATGTGATATCGGTGCTGTGTCGTGAGGGTATCGCTATCCATAGGCTCAGCAATAATGGTTACCTTATAGCGCGTGTCGATATTGGCTATGGGCATTGTAATGGTATAAATGACCGTTGTACGGTAGTGGCGAGGTTGCCCCTCGGAGTTGCGCTGCCAAGCCAATGACGCCGTGGCAAAAACAGATATGAGCAGAGTGAAGATACGCTTAGTGACCATAAGAGATAATCCGTTCAACAGTATATAACAATGAACGTGTGATATTTGTTCGCACTGCCAACAATTATTTTTTGTTAAAAAATATTTTATACAGAATATTGCATATTTTTTAAAAAAATATCATTTTTGTAGTCACAAACAAACTATCACAAAAGGTTATTACAAAAACAATCTATACAATTCGTAATGAAAAAGTTACTATTGACAACCGTATTCAGTGTATTGTGTTCGTTGGTAATGAACGCAGTAACATTCAATGTCACCGTTCCAGCCGGGACAAGGGCTTGTTATATAGCCGGTGACTTCAACGGATGGGATGCCGGCAATGCCGTGGCAATGAGCCCATCGGGAACAAACACCTTTACGCTTACACTCGACGATGTATCGGAGGCAGCCGCAGCCGTAGGATATAAGTATCTGTGTGGACAGGATTGGGCGTACGTCGAGAAGGGAGCCTCGGGCGAAGAGATAGGCAATCGCACAGCCGTAACAGCAATGGATGTTGTGGCAAGTTGGGCCAAGATGAGCAACCCCGATATTATAGAGACAAAATTGGTGGTAAATGGTTACACCCGTATAGTAAAGGTGTTCCTGCCGACAGATTATGCCACAAGCAGTGAGTCGTATCCGGTAGTGTATATGACCGGTGTGCAAGCACGCTACGATAATGCCGGCTCGGACAGCGACCGAGGCGACGACCACTTGGGCGACCAGTCGTGGAATATACCCGGCATAGCCTACGGTGTGGATGGAGGTATTCCCTGCATCTTTGTATCGATGTATGGTTTTGTGGCAGAGAATACACCCTACGCATACGCCGACTTTGCCGGCAGTGGTAATGCCGACAGTTTTATATCGGCTATAGAGACCGAATTGATGCCCTACATCAATAAGACCTATCGTACCAAGCAGGGAGCGGCCAACACGTCGATTGTGGGTGGCGATATGGGAGGTTTGCTGAGCGTGTATGCAGCGTTGAAACGCCCCGACCTGTTCGGTCAATGTGCAGCATTGTCGCCCACGATATGGATGAATAGAGAAGACATCATAGCATTTGCCGGCAATGCCACAGCCTCGCAAGGACAACGCTTCTACCTATCGGTAGGCAGCAACGAGCCCGATATGATAAAGAGTGATGTGGCAGCCTTGCAAGCAGCCCTTGCAGCACGCCCCGATACCGATGTGCGCTTTACAACATTTACGGGAGCGACACACAACGATGTGGCTTGGGGCAAGGCATTCAAGAGCATCTATCCCTACTTGCTGTCGGCCGATGCACCAATGGTAGGTAGCGAAGTGGCACTCGGAGCCAATGTGGCAGCGACAGCAACCGAATTGGAATCGACAGCCTACTCCATCGTATCGGCCATCGACAGCCAAGACTTGAAGTACGACAGCCAAACAAAGTTTGCCTACATCAGTAACTTTGTGTCGGGAGGCAATGAGGTAGAGGCACAAGTAGCCATCGTAGAGATACCTGCAAGTGTAAAGACCAAATACTACTGGAACGTAAGTCGCAGTGCCGACGGTACGGGCGAGTTGCTCAAGAGCAGCAATGGCAACATAGGATTCAGTTCGAAGAAGAGTGCCACAACTTGGCATCGAGTAGCCGTCTTTGCCGATGAGAGTGTAAAAGATATAGCAGCCGGCTCGACAGCCTTCCGTGTTGTAACAGCCACCCAAGAGGTGACAATGACACCCGGCGACAACTATACCACATCGGCAACCGTAACCTTTGGCTCAGATAAGAGTTTTGAGATATACTTTGGCAGTGTAAACAGTGGCTCGAAACAGAGTGCCTTGACCGAGGTATTGAGCGTTCCTGCCGACTGCACAAGCGCCGAGATTGTTTACGACTTTGTGACCAATAAGGTAACCGTAACAGCCGCCGAAGGTGGTGGCGAAGGAGGTGGCGAAAACGAGAAACCCGACATTGCCAAGACAGCGTATTCGATAGTATCGGCAGTAGATAGCGAGAATCTTGTGTATGACGCCAACAGCAAGTTCAGTTATATAACCAACTATATATCGTCGGGCAAGGAGACAGCCGTACAGGTAACAGTAACCGAGATACCAGCAAGTGTAAAGACACAATACTACTGGAACGTAAGTCGCAGTGCCGACGGCAAGGGCGAGTTGCTCAAGAGCAGCAATGGCAATGTAAGTTTCAGTTCGAAGAAGAATGCGACATCGTGGCATCGAGTAACCATCTTCGATGATGAGAGTGTAAAAGATGTGGCAGCCAACTCGACAGCGTTCCGTCTTGCCACCTCGACCGAGAGCATCACAATGAGCGTAGCACAGAAATACAGCGTAAAAGCCTCGGCAACCTTTACAGGAGTCGATAAGAGTTTTACGATACACTACGGCAGTGTGAACAGTGGCTCGGATATGGGAGCCATAACCGGCACATACAACGTATCGGACAACTGTACGGCCGCCGACATCAGTTACGACTTCCTGACCAATCGCGTAACGATAACCGAGACAGCGTGGGGCGAGAGTGTGGGCGATATCGTTGTAGAGAAGTTTATGGCAGTGCCATCATTCTGCCAAGTAGGCACATCATCGACCGTAACACTTGCCCTTGCCGATGCCGAGGGATATGATGTAACGGTAGATGTAAGTCATAACTACGGCAGCAAGACGGCTCGCACCCTTACAGCGACAGCCGATGGCGAATGGCAATTGGAAATGAGCAACTTGCAAGCAGGTATTTATCATATCACACTCAATGTGCAACGAGGCGAAACCAAAGTGAGCGATGTGGAAACCATCGCCATCAAGGTACTGAATGATGTACGCGAGAATGTTTCGTTGGTCAACCCCTATGAAGATATCGATTGGAAAAACATCAATCAATATAAAGCCAACTTCCACACGCACACCACACAATCGTTTGATGCACAGTTGCGCGTGGATGAAACAGTAGATAAATATCGTGCAGCGGGCTACAAGATATTGGCACTGACCGAACACGATGCCAACCCCTACCCTTGGGAGTTGTTCAATATGTATAACCCGGCCGCCGAGAGTCGCAATCCTGCCGAATTGGATATGCTTGCCATCCCCGGCAACGAGTTGAGTAAGAGTTACAACAACTCGTGGAACGAGGTAGGAGGCAGTGAGTTTAACCACCACAACGACTTCTTCACCGGTCGTCAGGGTCAAGAATTTAGCACACTGCGCGAGTCGTATGCCTATACCCAAAAATTGGGTGGTATGCAACTAATCAACCACCCGGGACAATATTGGAATCTTGCCAATAACTATACCCCCGGCGAGAAGAACTCGCCCGAGTGGCACGCCGAAAACTTTATGACCTACAACAGCCTTATAGGCTTGGAGGTGTATAACCAAGGTAATCGTCGCCCCAACGACCGTATATTGTGGGACCAAATTCTTGAAATAACAATGGCAAAGGGTCGCAGTGTGTGGGGTTATTCGTGTGACGACTCGCACAATAACGACCAACTCTTCCGTAACTACAACTTTATGCTGATGCCACAACTCACTGTAGATAACCTGAAGGATGCTATGCGCAACGGTACGCACTACTTCTGCTACGAATATAGTGGCTCGGGCGAGGCCAAAGCACCACGCATTCATAATATTGCAGTAGATGCCGAATCCCATACGATTACTATCGAAACCGATGCAACCAATGTGTATTGGATAAGTGCCACCGATATAAGCAACAGCAACTCACCCTCGACACGCAAGAGCACCGTGCTTGCAGTGGGCAAGAGATTTGACTATACCGGTTTCAAGGGCAATTATGTACGCGCCCTGTTGCTCAACGAGTATGGCGAAACTTGTACACAACCCTTTGGCTTCGACACTGCGATAGACAACGTTGTTGAAAATCGAGCAGACGCCACCAACCGTGTAAGCGTATATCCCAATCCGGCTACAGAGGTTGTAAACATAGAGGCCGGCTCGGATATAGAGCAAGTAACCATATACAATGTTGTGGGTCAATGCGCCAAGGCAGTGTGTGGAAACAACGCCAATAAAGTGTCGATAGATGTATCGTCGCTTGCCCAAGGTCACTACATCGTGTCGATAGCGACAGCCACGACAACCTACAACGAACGATTGGTAGTAAAGTAAACAAGACGTAAGCATACAACCGTAAAGAGGCTGTATCAAAATTCTGGCAATACTCCTCAGTCAGCAGGGCTTCTGCTCCTCTAAAATAGAGGAGCAGAAGCCTACGGCTTTAAATCAGCGGCAGATTTCTCCTTCCATAAGGGAGGTGGTCGCAGACCGGAGGGATATTTCAATTTTGATACAGCCTCTTATATATTCGCACCACTCGGCACAAAAGGGATAAATATGCGCAGATTTGTTAAAAAAATATTATGTAATTTCGTAATCAACAAAAGAGTGCGTATCTTTACAGACAATTTAAAAAACAGCGTACTTAAAGAACATTATGACACCTATCTATAATGAGGAGATAGTAATCGAAAAACTGCACAATCCCGACACGATGCGCGATGCGTTTGGTCAGGTAGTAGAGCATTATGGAGAGCGCATATATTGGCAAATTCGTAAGATGGTAGTATCGCACGAAGATGCCGATGACTTGCTACAAAATACTTTCCTGAAGGCTTGGAACAACATAGATTTGTTTCGAGGTGAGGCCAAGTTATCGACGTGGCTGTACCGTATAGCAGTGAACGAAACTATAACCTTCTTGAACAAAGAACGACAACGCAACAATATATCGATAGACAGTGATGATACATTCTTGCTGAATAACATAGAGTCGGATCCTTGGTTTGACGGCGATGAGTTGCAACAACGCTTGCAACACGCTATCGCATTACTGCCCGAAAAACAACGTTTGGTATTCAATATGCGCTACTTCGATGAGATGAAATATGAGGAGATATCCGAGATATTAGGCACATCGGTAGGCGCACTGAAGGCATCGTATCATCACGCCGCCAAAAAAGTTGAAGAATATTTGTTGTCACACAATTAAACCTTTTAGTAATTGTATAGTCAAAGTCGTACAAACAGCAACAAAGATGAAAGAGAATAGGAAAATATTGAATGAGATAGGAGGCAAGACCGGTTTCAAAGTTCCCGAAAATTACTTTGAGAACCTATCGGCACGCATAACCGAGCAGTTGCCCGAGCGTGAAGCACCGAAGATAGAGATTGTTACCCCTTGGCAACGATTACGCCCCTACATTTATATGGCAGCAATGTTTGCCGGTATATGGCTTATGGTGCAAGTGTTTGTAGCACCGGCCGTAGAAACCCAACAAGAGTTGACTGCCGCAGCCGAACAAGAGGAAGATATAGACGAGTATATGCTCTACTCGATGGATGAATATACAATGTTTGAAACATTCTATGCCGATAACGAATAATCACCAAAAAACAAGATACGTTATGAAGAAGTATATTTCGATACTGATATTTACACTGTGCATTGCAGCAACCGGCAGTGCCGTAGCGCAAGACGCCAAGCAAGATCGCCAAAAGGCTCGCAAGGAACAATGGGAGAAATTCCGTCAGGACAAGCAAGCGTTCTATACCAAGACAATGGAGTTAACCCAAGAGCAAGCCGAGAAGTTCTTCCCCCTATTCGATGAGATGGAGAAGAAAAAATTTGAACTTGTTCGAGAGGTACACAAAGAGGCACGCAACCTGATGAAAGCCGAGAGTGTAACCGATGAGCAATATAAAGCAGCCGCCGACCACGCAGCAAGCATAGCAGAGAAAGAGGTAGCGATAGAGAAAGAGTATTATGCCCGATTCTGCGAGATATTGACCCCACGCCAACAGTTCTTGTATCATCGCTGTGAGCCACAATTCCAAAAAGATATGGTAAACAAGAAGCATAAAAGTGGCAAAGGTGGCAAAGAGTGTAAATAAGACCTTGAAATAGTGATAAAATAGAGTGCATCGCGGTGTACTCTATTTTTTTGTGGCACAAACGGGAATATTGCTTATTGGGGTAATGAGCAAAACCCACCCAAGCATAACGACAAAACGAGAGGAGCGCGAGGACAGAAAGATTAAATACTGTGTATCAACGCATTGCAACGAGCGAGAATAAGCAGAGGAATATTTGCGTTATTTTTTGGCATAAAATTTTGCAACAAGTATTGCATAAATAAAATAAAACTCGTACCTTTGCATCGCATTTGAGGAAAATGCATAATGATGGCGGGATAGCTCAGTTGGTTAGAGCGTCGGATTCATAACCCGGAGGTCACGAGTTCAATTCTCGTTCCCGCTACAAAAAGGCAAGTGTTTGGTATGGACACTTGCTTTTTTTTTGAGGTTATTGAAAAAGTAACACGATTTTACACAACAAAGAACCGATAATTGGTATAAAAATCGTAACTTTGTATCTTTAAATAGGTAAGAGATGGATTTCACACTACAACATACAGCCGAAGGCACCAACGCGCGCGCAGGCGTAATCAAGACCGACCACGGCGAGATACAGACACCCATATTTATGCCTGTATGAACAGTTGGCGCAGTAAAGGCCGTGCATATGCGCGAGTTGCGCGAGGACATCAAGGCACAAATAATCTTGGGAAATACCTATCACTTGTATTTGCGTCCGGGCTTGGAAATATTGCAACGCGCCGGAGGCTTGCATAAGTTTAACGGTTGGGATCGTCCGATACTGACCGATAGTGGTGGTTTTCAGGTATTCTCGCTGTCGGACATACGCAAACTCACCGAAGAGGGAGCGCACTTTCGCTCGCACATCGACGGTTCGAAGCACCTATTCACACCCGAGAATAATGTAGATACGCAACGCATCATAGGAGCCGACATAATGATGGCCCTCGATGAGTGTACCCCGGGCGATGCCGACTACAGTTATGCCAAGAAGTCGCTTGCCTTGACACAACGCTGGCTGGCTCGTGGCTGGAAGCGTTATAAAGAGACCGAAGGGTTGTATGGCTACAAGCAAGCCTATTTCCCCATCGTGCAGGGATGTGTATATCCCGACTTGCGTCGCGAGGCAGCCAAGTATGTAGCCGACCTCGGTGCCGATGGTAATGCCATAGGCGGCCTTGCTGTGGGAGAGCCTACCGAGAAGATGTATGAGATGATAGAGGTGGTAAACGAGATATTGCCCACCGACAAGCCTCGCTATCTGATGGGGGTGGGTACACCTGCCAACATACTTGAAGGCATAGACCGAGGCGTAGATATGTTTGACTGTGTGATGCCTACACGCAATGGTCGCAACGGAATGATATTTACCTCGCGAGGCATAATGAATATGCGCAATCGCAAGTGGGCCGATGACTTCACGCCACTCGATGAGGAGGGAACATCGTATGTAGATCAAGTATATAGCAAGGCTTATGTGCGTCACTTGTTTATAGCCGACGAGATATTGGCGATGCAGATAGCGTCGATACACAACCTTGCGTTCTATGTGTGGTTGTCGCAAGAGGCACGCAAGCACATTATAGACGGTACATTTGCCACTTGGAAGCGCGAAATGCTGGAGCGTGTAACAACCCGACTGTAAGGAGGTAAGCAGAGATGAAGTTGAAGAGTCCGTTTAAAATTATCGACAAGTATATAATCAGGAAATTTCTTGGTTCGTACTTCTTTTCGATAATTCTCATCTTGGCCATCACTGTTGTGTTTGACACGAATGAGAAGTTGGACTCGTTTATGAAAGCCCCACTTGAGGGAATAATCTTCGACTACTTTGCAAGTTTCCTCCCCTACTTTGCCAACTTGTTCAGCCCGTTGTTTGTCTTTATCGCCGTGATATTTTTCACGTCAAAGTTGGCCGACAACAGTGAGATAATAGCGATGCTGTCGAGTGGAATGAGTTTCAAGCGACTGTTTGTGCCCTATATGTTCTCGGCTGCAGTAATAGCCTCGTTGAACTTTGTATTGAGTTGCTACATCATCCCCCCGTCGAATATATCGCGAATAGAGTTTACCAACACTTATGTGCGCAACAAGAGTGTGAACTATGCGAGCAACATACAGTTTAAGGTAGCCCCCAATGTAGTGGCGTACATAGCCCGATATGACAACAGCAACAAGATGGGGTATCGGTTTTCGTTGGAGGAGTTTGAGGGCAAGACACTCAAGTCGCGCCTGACAGCGCAGACGATAGCCTACGACTCGGCCTATCAGTGGCACGTCAATAATTATGTCATTCGCAACCTCGACGGAATGAAGGAAACCATCGTAAAGGGGAGTCGCAAGGATACGGTTATAAATGTAATGCCGTCGGACTTTCTGATAGCCCCCACCGACTGCGAAACAATGACTTCGCCCGAGTTGCGCGAATATATCGACAGGCAGCGAGAACGTGGTGTAGCCAACATTAAGAGTTTCGAGATAGAGTATCACAAGCGATATGCGATGGTTGCTGCGGCCTTTATCCTGACAGCGATAGGAATGTCGCTCTCGTCGCGCAAGACCAAGGGAGGAATGGGAATAAACATAGGAATAGGCTTGTTGTTGAGTTTCTCGTATATATTCTTCTCGACAGTAACCTCGACCTTTGCCGTAAGTGGAGCGACCTCGCCATTTGTGGCACAGTGGTTGCCCAATATATTATATACAATCATAGCCGTCTTCTTGTACCGAACGGCACCTAAATAACCGTAAAACAAATAATAAAACAGAGATATAAGATGGAAAAGAAATTTAAACGTACACTTGTAACGACAGCACTGCCCTACGCCAACGGTCCTGTACACATCGGTCACTTGGCAGGAGTATATGTGCCTGCCGATATTTACGCTCGCTACTTGCGATTGAAGGGTGAGGAGGTACTCCTCATCGGAGGCTCGGATGAACACGGTGTTCCTATCACAATAAAGGCACGCAAGGAGGGAGTTACCCCACAAGATATAGTAGATCGTTATCATACGATAATCAAAGATTCGTTTGAGGAGTTTGGCATATCGTTTGACATCTATTCGCGTACATCGAGCAAGATACATCACGAAATGGCATCGGACTTCTTCCGTAAGTTGTATGACAAGGGCGAATTTATCGAGAAGGTATCGCAACAATACTACGACGAGGAGGCACAACAATTCCTTGCCGACCGATATATAACCGGTACTTGTCCTCACTGTCATAACGAGCGAGCCTATGGCGACCAATGCGAGGCTTGTGGCACATCGCTCAACGCAACCGACCTGATAAATCCCAAGTCGGCCATCAGTGGCAGCCAACCCGTATTGCGCGACACCAAACACTGGTATCTTCCCCTTGATAAGTGGGAGCCATTCTTGCGCGAATGGATACTTGAGGGTCACAAAGAGTGGCGTTCGAACGTGTATGGCCAATGCAAATCGTGGATAGATATGGGCTTGCAACCTCGAGCCGTAAGTCGCGACCTCGATTGGGGTGTGCCTGTGCCTGTAGAGGGTGCAGACGGCAAGGTGTTGTATGTGTGGTTTGATGCACCTATCGGCTACATATCGAATACCAAAGAGTTGCTACCCGACTCGTGGGAGAAGTGGTGGAAAGATCCCGAAACAAAGATGTTGCACTTTATCGGAAAGGACAACATTGTATTCCACTGCATCGTATTCCCTGCAATGCTCAAGGCCGAAGGCAGTTATAACCTGCCCGAGAATGTACCTGCCAATGAGTTCTTGAATCTTGAAGGCGATAAGATATCGACCTCGCGCAATTGGGCAGTGTGGTTGCACGAGTATCTGCGAGATTTCCCGGGAAAACAAGATGTATTGCGTTATGTGCTTACAGCCAATGCACCCGAAACCAAAGATAACGACTTTACTTGGCGCGACTTCCAAGCACGCAACAATAACGAGTTGGTTGCGATATTGGGTAACTTTATTAACCGTTCGTTGGTGTTGACACACAAATACTTCGGAGGCAAAGTACCTGCAGCCGGCGAGTTGAGCGAGTATGACCGCGCAACGCTTGCCGAGTTTACCGACGTAAAATCGACCGTAGAGGGCTACTTGGATAACTATCGTTTCCGTGATGCCCAACGCGAGGCAATGAACTTAGCGCGCATCGGTAACAAATATTTGGCCGATACCGAGCCTTGGAAACTCGCCAAGACCGATATGGATCGTGTAGCAACCATCCTCAACCTTGCGTTGCAAATATCGGCCAACTTGGCTATAGCATTCGAGCCATTCCTCCCCTTCTCGGCAGCCAAGTTGCGCCGTATGCTCAATATGAGCGAGTGTCGTTGGGAGCAATTAGGCTCAAGCAACCTGCTTGCCGAAGGCACAGAGTTGGGAGCCACCGAGTTGTTGTTTGAGAAGATTGAAGACGCAACCATCGATGCACAGATGCTGAAGTTGGAAGAGATAAAGAAAGCCAACCAACTGAACGAGCATAAGGCAGCCCCCATACGCGATAATATAGAGTTTGACGACTTTATGAAGTTGGACATTCGCGTAGGTAAGGTATTGGAGTGTACCAAAGTACCCAAAGCCGACAAGTTGTTGCAATTCCGTATCGACGACGGTTTGGGAGGTCGCACCATCGTATCGGGTATAGCCAAATACTACAATCCCGAGGAGTTGGTAGGCAAGAATGTGTGCTTTGTAGCCAACCTTGCCCCCCGTAAATTGCGAGGAATCGAGTCGCAAGGTATGATACTCAGTGCCGAAGATGCCGACGGCCGATTGGTAGTGATAACCCCTGCCGATGAGGTAAAACCCGGCTCGGAAGTGAAATAGTGGAGTGTGGAAAGTGGAGAGTTTAGTGATTAATCACTCCACTCTCCACTCCAAACCCTCAACCTTAAAATTCTTGCTTATGAAACCTACACTATATATGTATAACCTGCATAACGAGAAGGGGCGACAACTTGAGTTGCTGTGTGTGAGCCAAGGAATCTTGTGTAAGCACGTTGATGCAGCGTTGTATAATCAGCCTATAGGATATGTAACGATAGAGGGATTCCCTGCATCGGACACCCCTGCCGGCGATGAGACATTTGAGGATGAAATGCTTATTTTCAAGGAGTTCACTCAAGAGCAAATAGGCACATTCCTATCGCAGTGCAGGCAGGCAAACATCCCTCCTACCCCC
>JAFXIZ010000028.1 GCA_017532725.1 Bacteroidaceae bacterium | reverse complement strand
TTTGCGATGGGTTGGCTGCTCGACTGCTCAAGGCTTATTCGCCTATGGGCAAGGAACTCGATTCGCTTGCCGACTTGGTAAGTTTCGGTCTTGCTCCGGCTCTTATGGTGTATCATATATTGCTTATCGCACTGCCTCAAGAATATGCAATGGTGGCTTATGTAGCTTTGCTGTTGCCCGTTTTTGCGGCCTTGCGCTTGGCTAAATTCAATATCGATGACAGTCAGGCAACCACCTTCAAGGGGCTGCCCGTTCCTGCCAATGCCTTGTGGTGGTTGGGTGCGTGCGATTTGATGCTCAACCAACCTCTCACCGAGTGGAGTGTAATACTGTTTGTAGCAGCCATACCGGTATTTGCCTATTTGATGGTGTGCAACCTACCTATGTTCTCGTTGAAATTCTCGGGCTTGGGTTGGCGAGGCAATGAAGTGCGATATATAATGTTGGTTGCGTCAGCGATGTTGTTGATATGGCAAGGCATAGCCGGCTGTGCAGCCGTGATAGGATTGTATATATTGTTATCGCTGTTGACATACCATAAACAAAGAGTGGTGACAAAATAGACGCTTGCCGGTTGGTGAAGATGACAATTTTGCATCGGTAGCATATTGGAACGAATTTTGAACTACTCTTACCACATACTTAAAAATTAATAAAATGGGATGCTTATTTAAAAGTTTCGGAATCATAATATTATTGGTATTATTACTTCCTGTTATACTGTTGTTGTCGTTCTTCGGTCGTACCCGATTTACGTCGGTTAGCCGTGATGTGCATAACAATGATACTGAAAAAGAGAGTGGGCACAGCGATAGGGAGGATACACCTGTTCACCCCGATAAGCCCATTGACCAAAGTACGGTGGAATATATCGACTTTGAGGAGGTAAAAGATAATGATACCAATAAGTAACACATCGATAAAATAGCCTCTTTTGTCGAAATTTTTATTACCTTTGCAAGAATTTTTAAAATATACTTACGATGACCGATACAGTAGCACAATTTGAACACGTTATAGCAATATGCCGTGAGTTGTTTGCCAAGAAACTGAAGGATTATGGGCCTGCTTGGCGCATCTTGCGTGCAACGTCGCTTACTGACCAAATCTTTATCAAAGCCAATCGCATTCGCTCTATCGAAATGAAGGGCGAGAGTCGCATTGCCGAAGGGGTGCGCTCCGAACTTATTGGTATTGTCAATTATGGTATTATCGGTCTTATCCAACTCGAATTGGGTCACTCGGTGCGTGAGGATATATCGAGCGAACAAGCACTTGACTTGTATGATCGCTATATGACACAAACCAAGAATTTGATGTACGACAAAAATCACGACTACGATGAGGCGTGGCGTTTGATGCGTCCTTCGTCTTATACCGATTTGATTCTCTCAAAAGTGCATCGTACCAAGCAGATTGAAGATAACCAAGGAGTTACCATCGTGTCGGAAGGCATTGATGCCAACTATATGGATATGGTTAACTATGCACTCTTTGGGCTTATCAGAATAGAGTATGGCGAATAAGGATACGCAACATAGCGAATCTGTCGAAATGACGGCTACGCCGGCAATCACACCTATAGGTAAGTGGTTGTCGGTGGCTGTTATATTGGTACGCATTGTTGTGGGTATTACTTTTATCTTCTCGGGCTTGGTGAAACTCATCGATCCCGTGGGTACAATGTACAAGATTGACGACTATCTGGCAGTGATGAATATGACTGCGTTGCAGCCCCTATCCATCATTGCATCGGTAACACTCGCTCTTGCCGAATTTATATTGGGTATCAATACTTTACTTGGCTCATATCTGCGCACGACGCCCAAGTTGTTGCTTGCCTTTATGACCCTTATGACACCCCTTACATTGTATCTTGCCATAGCCAACCCAATAGCCGACTGTGGTTGCTTTGGCGATGCTGTGATACTTACCAATTGGCAGACGTTTGCCAAGAATGTGGTGCTGTTGCTGTTGGTGTTGTTCCTGTACAAGTATTATACCAAGGCCAAGTCGGTATTTCATCGTGAGGTACAGGCACTCACTGTGATATGGGGCATTGTATATGCTGCCTTTGTGGTGTGGTTTGCCTTTACATATATGCCTATACTCGATTTTCGTCCATATAAACTCGGCACCGATATTCGTGCTGCATACTATGGCGACGATATGCCCGATACAGAGTATCAGTTTGTATATGAGCGAGAGGGTGTGCAACAGACATTTGCGCTCGACAATCTGCCCGATGAATCACAAGGCTGGACATTCGTTGAGCGTAAGCAGGTAGATTCTCAACCTATTACAAAATACAACTCGGAAGCCGATTATTTTGTTGTTTACGATGGTAATGAGGATGTTACCGAAGAGATACTTGAGCAAGATGGCTATGTGTTTATTATGCTATCGCCCAATCTTGCCAAGGCTAATGACAATCATATAGACAAGATACACGAATTGTACGATTATTGCTTGCTATATGGCTATCCTTTCTATGCTGTAACGGCATCGACCCCTGCCGAGATAGATGAATGGCTCGACAACACGGGTGGCGAATATCCCTTCCTGTTTATGGATAAAACATCCATCGTGACAATAGCGCGAGGTAATCCCTATATGCTTATCCTCAAGGATGGTGTTATATATCACAAGTATCCTATCTCGCAATTGCCCGAAGAGGCACAGTTGGACCGACCCTTTGACCAAGTGGAATACCACGGAACGCAAGCCGTTTACAACGAGCGCGCCCGAGTATTGTTCCTTGTGCTGGCGTTGGTGGTGCCTATACTTGTGCTATATTTTACAGAACGTGTGGCCCTCTTTGCGTTGCGTCGATTCCGTCGTAAAAGAGAGGAGAAAAGACAGAGTAATGAAGAAACAATCATTAATAAATAATAATTTAAAAAACTTTTAAGGTATGAGAAAAAACATTGTTGCAGGTAACTGGAAAATGAACACAACCCTCCAAGAAGGTGTTGCGTTGGCAAATGAGATTAAAGAAGCGCTCAATGGCGTAGAGACAAAATGTGATGTAGTGATTGCTACTCCCTTTACACACTTGGTATCGGTTGTTGCTGCCGTTGAAGGTACTTCAATCGGTGTAGGTGCCGAAAACTGTGCCGATAAAACCGAAGGCGCATTCACCGGTGAGGTGTCGGCCAAGATGGTAGCCTCGACAGGCGCACAATATGTTATCTTAGGTCACTCGGAGCGTCGCGCTTATTATCACGAAACACCCGAGGTGTTGAAAGAGAAAGTTCTCTTGGCTCTCGAAAACAACCTTACTCCTATCTTCTGCGTAGGTGAGGTATTGGCAGAGCGTGAGGCCGGCGAGCATTTCAACGTTGTGGCTGCTCAAGTTAAGGAGTCACTCTTCAATCTTACTGCCGATGAGTTCTCAAAGATAGTTATCGCATACGAGCCTGTTTGGGCTATCGGTACAGGTAAGACTGCTACTGCCGACCAAGCACAAGAAATTCACGCATTCATCCGTCAAACTATTGCCGAGAAGTATGGCAACGAGGTAGCCGACAATACTTCTATCCTCTACGGAGGTAGTTGCAAGCCCTCAAATGCCGGTGAATTGTTTGCAAAACCCGACGTTGATGGTGGCTTGATAGGTGGTGCTGCACTCAAGGCCGACTCGTTCTTGGGTATTATTACTGCTTTTTAATAAAAATAGATGACCTTATAAGTCTGCAAGAATAAGAAAAATGCTTATTTTTGCAGACTTTATTATTTATAATGCGAGGAGTTATGCAAAGAATATACAAATATCTGCTTCTTACGGTGCTGTCGGTATGGAGCCTATTGCCCACAATGGCGAGTGCGCAGGTGCATTCGACATCGGCCGATACCTCGATAGTGCAATATCTTGAGCGAAGCAATACAGGTGGTTTGGTACAGATAACACAACCAGCCGAGTTGGCACGCCGTGTGGCACGAGCCGGCGAGGGTGGGGTGCAGACATCTGTCAAAGTATCGGTATATCGCATACAACTCTTCTCGTCCAATCACAGCAATGCAAAGGCTCAAGCCGAGAAGTTGGCGCAAGAGGTAAGCGCACAATTCCCCGACCTGCCCACCAATGTGAGTTATGTATCGCCCTTCTGGCGACTTCGTGTAGGCGAGTATCGTACTTACGAAGAGGCTAATGCTATGCAGTACCTTATAAAAAGTAAATTTCCCGACTTTGAGCGTGGAATGCTTATCATACGCGAGCGTGTAAATGTACAAGTGCGCGATTACTCGAACGATTAATTAGGATAATGGAATACAAGAACGACACACTTCTCGATGAAGAGACTCTCGAGAAACTCGAATATCACTATCGCAGTATCCTTGAACTATTGGGCGAAGACCCCGATAGAGAAGGGTTGAAAAAGACTCCTCGTCGTGCAGCGAAGGCTATGTGTTATCTTACACACGGTTATCGTAAAAACGATGATGAAGTGCTTAAGTCGGCAATATTTGAGTATGCCGGATCGCAAATGATTATAGTTCGTGATATAGAGTTCTATTCTATGTGCGAGCATCATATCTTGCCATTCTTCGGTAAGGTGCATATAGGTTATGTGCCCAATGGCAATATGGTGGGATTGAGTAAGATAGCACGACTTGTAGAGGTCTTTGCACGTCGTTTGCAAGTGCAAGAGCGTCTTACCAAAGAGATATGCGACAGTTTGTTCAAGACACTCTCTACGCACGGCGTTATTGTGATGATTGAGGGTCAACACCTGTGTATGCAGATGCGTGGTATCGAGAAACAAGGCGCTGTAACAACAACGCTCGAATATACAGGATGCTTCGAAGATGAGGCTAAAAGAGCAGAATTCTTACGTTTGCTGAACAGATAGTGCGTTTGTAAAACTTTCATTTCCAATAGATAAAAAATATTAGGAAAAAAAGTTTGAAAAAAATGTGTTTTGAATTTGCTCAAACCGAAAACTTGTCTTATCTTTGCAGTCGCAATCGCGAAAGTAGCTCAGTTGGTAGAGCATAACCTTGCCAAGGTTAGGGTCGCGGGTTCGAGTCCCGTCTTTCGCTCAAAATACTCACAAGAGAGTGAGCGAATAAAATTGATAATTTATTGCGAAAGTAGCTCAGTTGGTAGAGCATAACCTTGCCAAGGTTAGGGTCGCGGGTTCGAGTCCCGTCTTTCGCTCTCACTATGTGAGCGACGCGAGTATCAAAGCCCAAGTGGCGGAATTGGTAGACGCGCTAGTTTCAGGTTCTAGTGATTGAAAGGTCGTGCAGGTTCGAGTCCTGTTTTGGGCACTCAGCCTATCGCAACATAGTGTTATTAAGATACTTGTCCGGGTGGTGGAATTGGTAGACACGCTACTTTGAGGGGGTAGTGGGCGTAGGCCTGTGTGAGTTCGAATCTCATCTCGGACACAAGAAAAAGGAAGTTGTTTTTACAACTTCCTTTTTTTGTTTCGGTGCTATGGCGTCGGCTATGATGCAGCCGATATTTTGCCACTCGATTCGACTTGTATTTAATGTTGTTCCCCGAATTTTATACTAATGTTTCTATTGGAGTCGGTATGCTGTATGGCGATGCACCTTGCTCCTTGCGCTATGGTGGGAACGATTGATGAAATTGCGCTCGGCAGTGATGAGGTGTCTATGCTGTCGGAGTATATGAATACCGATGCTGTTGTTGTGAAGGGGTTGCTGATGTGGTTGTTGAGTTGTATATCCTCAACATAACGTTTCAGTTCTCTATAATGGTGTGTAATATATATCGTATTGTAGTCTATCGTAACCCAATAATCGGGGTGAGTGATAAGTGATTGAGGCATCCATTGCTTAATGGCTGTGCTGTCGGCATAATAGCCGTAGGTAGTGTATATGCTTTGTAATTCTCGGTGTAACTTCTTGTAGTTGCTGATGTGGGCAACGTATATATCTATGAGTGAATCGGGGTGTTCGACGGAAGGAATGTATGCCAAAGTGGCAATGGGTGCGAGATGCTCGTTTATGGGTGTGTGCATCTGTATGAATGTGGTCGATTGGGCCGATATTAAGGTGGTGTCGAGGGGTTGGCTGTCTTGTATGGGCTTCTCCGGTAAATTGATGCCGGAATATGTGCGATACAATTCTTAGCCATCCTTGCCTGTGGCGATGTTGTAACTGATGTATGTACTGTCGTGGTGTATCAGGGTGTTGGGGGTGTTGTGCTTGGTGTCGAGCAAGTGGTTTCGGATGAAATTGCTCAAGTCGCAATCGCTTGTGGTGGGCGATAATTTGTTGGCGTTGTAACTGTAACCCATTATACTGTCGTTGTAGAATATGTGCAGGAAGCGATTGTCATTTGTGGCATAATGCAGTAAAGTGCCGTTGGTAAGTTGCTCCTCGACCGGTGTGTATCCGTCGCTCAGGCTGTCGGTTATAAAAGTGAGCATTTTGTCCCTTTCGTGGCGCAGTGCAGCGCACCATACAACTGCTTGGCCATCGTTGTAATAGGCGGCGTACAGGGGCTGCTTGCTGTTGGTGTTGCGATGTCGCCATATCTTTTCGGAGGGTAGGGCTGAAGTGTCGAGCAAGGGCAGATTGCTCCATTGTGAAATGCCGTCGCTCATAATGTAGATGTATGCCTCGTGTGGCGATACAATGTATTCGTATGGCCGACTGTTGGTATATGCAGCACTTGTTTTGCGTTGTTGTGACAAGAGATACAGGCAGCCGGCAATAATGACGGCAAGCAGTGCTATAGTGCTTGTAATGCTGTATATTATAGTGCGTTTGCTCAACATAGTACAAAGTTAGTAAAATTTTGATTGATTGCTATGCAGTGTCAAAAAAAATATCTATATTTGTATGTTAAAGCAGAGCCTGCTATAAGGCGGCTGTGATTCAAATATTTAAAAATAAAAACAAGAAAATATAGAACTATGAAATTTATCGTATCAAGCACTGCGTTATTGTCGCATTTGCAAATTATCAGCCGAGTTATCAACTCAAAGAACTCAATGGCTATTCTCGAAAACTTCCTTTTCGAGTTGAAGGGTAACAATCTTGTAGTTACTGCGTCGGACCAAGAAACCACAATGACAACCACTATCGAGGTGATTGAGGCTGTCGGATCGGGTTGCTTTGCCGTTTCTGCCAAAATCTTGCTCGACCCCTTGAAAGAGTTGCCCGAGCAACCTCTTGCGTTTGAAATCAATGATGACAACTTGGAAATCTTTATCAACTACCAAAACGGTCACTTCAACCTGATGGGAGTTAATGGTAGCGAATATCCCCAAGCACGTCCCTTGAGCGAAGCGGCTGCTACTATCAATATGCCGGCCGAGCGATTGCTTAAAGGTATTGCTTATACCCTCTTTGCTACAGCCGATGACACATATCGCCCTATTATGAATGGTATCAACTTCGATATCTTCCCCGACAATGTTGCTTTTGTGGCATCCGATATTCATAAATTGGTGCGTTTCCGCGACCTCTCTATACAATCGGGAATACGAGCATCTTTCATCTTGCCTAAGAAGCCGGCAACATTGCTCAAGACCATACTTCCCAAGGAGAATGGCGAGGTAAATGTACAATTCGATGAGAAGAGTGCACGTTTCACTCTTTCAAACTTTGTACTCACTTGCCGCCTCATCGAGGGAAATTACCCCAATTACAACTCGGTAATACCTCAAAACAGCCCCAACGTGCTTACTATCGATCGCGCACTCTTTGTCAACGTGTTGCGTCGTGTATCGGTGTTCTCCGATCAGGCTCTCGGCTTGGTAGAGTTGGCCTTTGACGATCATCATATGGTTGTTTCAACCCAAAACATTGACTACTCAATTTCGGCTACCGAAACAGTCGATTGCAACTATGTGGGAACTCCCTTTACCATTGGTTTCAATGCGCCCAAACTTATAGAGGTGTTCAATACCATCCAATCGGATGAAGTAACCGTTTCGCTCTCCGATGCAAGTCGCGCCGGTGTTATCTGCCCGCTCGAAAACGAAGAGAACGAAGAGTTGCTTATGTTGTTAATGCCTATGTTGCTCAATAAGTAATATACCCTCAATGGAACTCAAACTCAATAAACCGATTGTATTTTTCGACCTCGAAACCACCGGTACCAATATTATCGACGACCGTATTGTTGAGTTGTCGTACATAAAAGTATTTCCCGATGGGCACGAGGAGAGTAAAACGCTGCGCATAAACCCCGGACGTCACATCCCTGCCGAGGCTACGGCTGTGCATCATATCAGTGATGAAGATGTGGCGAATGCACCCACCTTCGAGCAGGTGGCAAAGGAGTTGGCTGCCGTCTTTACCAATGTCGATATAGCCGGATTTAACAGCAATCGTTTCGATGTGCCTTTGCTGGTCGAGGAGTTGTTGCGTGTGGGGGTCAATATCGATTTGACACAATGCCGTTTTGTCGATGTGCAAACCATATTCCATAAAATGGAACAACGCACACTGTCGGCTGCATATCGCTTCTACTGCGATAAGGAACTCGATGGCGCACACTCGGCCAATGCCGACACGCGTGCCACTTACGAGGTGCTGAAAGCGCAACTCGACCGTTACGATGTGTTGCAGAATGATATCGAATTTTTGTCGAAATTCTCTACACAGAATCGCAACGTCGATTTTGCCGGTCGCATCATCTACAATGATAAAGATGTCGAGGTATTCAACTTTGGCAAGTACAAAGGAATGCCCGTTGCCGAGGTTATGGTGCGCGACTCGGGATATTACAGTTGGATTATGCAGGGCGATTTCCCATTGAATACCAAGAATGTGATTACGCGCATTCGTTTAAGAGGTCTTAACTCCAATACATCGAAATAAATACTATGTCACTCAAAGGAAAACATATCGTATTGGGCATAACAGGAAGTATTGCTGCCTATAAAGCAGCATACTTGTTGCGTGCTTTTGTCAAGAAGGGTGCCGAGGTACAAGTGGTGATAACACCTGCCGGAAAAGAGTTTATCACACCGGTAACGCTCTCGGCGTTGAGTGGAAAGCCTGTTGTCAGTGAGTTCTTTACTGCCAATGACGGAACTTGGCACAGCCACGTCGATTTGGGACTGTGGGCCGATGCTATGGTAATTGCTCCTGCTACAGCCTCGTCGATAGGTAAGATGGCTCACGGTATAGCCGATAATATGCTCATTACCACATATTTGTCGAGTAAAGCACCCGTATTCGTAGCCCCTGCTATGGACTTGGATATGTTTGCACATCCTACCACACAGCACAATCTCGATTTGTTGCGTTCGTATGGCAATCATATAATTGAACCTACATCGGGCGAGTTGGCAAGTCATCTCGAAGGCAAGGGTCGTATGGAGGAGCCCGACCGCATAGTTGACATCATCGAGCAGTTTTTTGCAGCGCAACAGTCGCTTGCAAAAAAAAAAGTGATGATAACTGCCGGGCCGACGTATGAAAAACTCGATCCTGTTCGTTTTATAGGTAACTACTCATCGGGAAAGATGGGATTTGCCATTGCCGAGCAGTGCGCCCGTGCCGGTGCCGAAGTGACTCTTATAGCCGGCCCTGTGTCGCTCAAGACTACGCATCCTGCCATAAAACGCATCGATGTGGAGAGTGCCGACCAGATGTATGACGCCGCTATGGAGGCTTTTGCCGAGAGTGACGCTGCTATAATGTGTGCTGCTGTGGCCGATTATAAGCCGGCTGTTTGCAACGATAAGAAAATGAAACGTTCGGCCGATGACCTTACTTTGCAACTTGTCCCCAATCGCGATATTGCGGCAGCCTTGGGTGCTGTGAAGCGCGAAGGCCAGTGCTTGGTAGGTTTTGCTCTCGAAACCAACGATGAGCAAAGCAATGCACAGGGCAAGTTGGAAAAGAAAAACCTCGATTTTGTGGTGCTTAACTCATTGCAAAATCCCGGAGCAGGTTTCCGTCACGATACCAATCAAGTGACTATTATCGAGCGCAATGGCAAGCATACCGATTATCCCTGTAAACCCAAGAGTGAAGTTGCTGCCGATATCGTAGAGGTGTTGGCGCACTACCTTAACAGTTAGTTTTGATACAGTATGAACCGTTACATTCTATCCTTACTCCTTGTCTTATGTTCTCTCACTACGCTGTGTGCGCAGGAGTTGAATTGCAAGGTTGTGGTAAACAGCGACAAGATACAAGGCACTAATAAAGAGGTGTTCAATACGCTGCAAACAGCCATAACGGAATATATGAACGACACCAAGTTTACGTCGGTGCAACTGTCGCCTACCGAGCGTATAGAATGTACATTGCAGTTTATCGTATCGGAATATGCCGATGATAGAATGGTGTGTTCTTTGCAGATTCAGTCGCGCCGTCCGGTCTATAACAGTTCTTATACAACAACTCTTATCAACTTTCAGGACAATGAGGTAACCTTCGACTATAAAGAGTTCGATCCGTTGGTATTCTCCTCATCGACCTACGAAAACAACCTCACTTGCATACTCAACTTCTATGCCTATATGATAATAGGTATCGATTTCGATAGTTTTATACTCTATGGAGGCGATCCATTCTTCGAGATGGCTCGTACAATGGTGTCGTTGGGACAATCTACGCAGGAGGCCGGTTGGAAAGCATTTGAAAATCGCCGTAATCGCAGTGCCATCTTGTCGGCTTTTGTCGAGCCTGCCACCAAGTCATTCCGCGAAATGTGGTACAACTATCATCGTAAGGGAATGGACGAAATGGTATTGGGTGCAGCCAAGGCTCGTGCTACTGTAGGTAAGTCGCTGTCGATATTGCCCGAGTTGTATAGTAACAACTCTACCTCGGTGCTGTTCCCTATGTTTAAGGAGGCGAAATTTGATGAGATAATAAACATCTATTCCAAAGCCTCGGTAACCGAAAAGAATGATATGTACGATTTGCTTATAGGGATATATCCTGCCGAAAATCGTGTCCTCGAAAAAATAAAAGAAGCCAGCCGATAGTAGCGTATGATAAAGAAGTTGATTATTCGCAATTATGCGTTGATAGATAGCCTCGATATTGATTTCTCACAAGGTTTTTCGGTCATCACAGGTGAAACAGGTGCCGGAAAATCTATTATTTTGGGGGCGTTGTCGCTTATACTTGGGCAGCGAGTCGATACCAAAGTAGTGACCGATTCTTCGGTCAAGACACTTGTCGAGGGATATTTTGATGTGTCGCAATACAATCTGCAAGATTTCTTTGCCGAGAATGACCTCGAATATGATGCTACCGATTGCATCATCCGTCGTGAAATATCGCCAACAGGAAAATCACGCGCTTTTATTAATGATACACCTGTAACGGCAGCCGTACTCAAGCAGTTGGGCGACAGGCTGATAGACATTCATTCGCAGCACCAGAATTTGTTACTCACCGATGCTGCATTCCAATTGCGATTGGTCGATGTATTGGCGCGCAATGAAAAAGAACTTGCTGCTTACCGACAGGCCTACGGCGAGTGTAATGCGCTGTCGCGTGAGTTGGATATGATGCGCAAGCGTGTGGCCGAGGCTGCTGCCGACGAAGATTATATTCGCTTTCAATATTCGCAATTGCTTGATGCTAAACTCATTGCAGGCGAGCAGGAGGAGTTGGAGCAGGAGCAAGAACGCCTTACGCACGCCGGCGAAATAAAGGAGTTGCTGTATGGTGTCAACAGTTTGATGCAGAGTGATGAGGGTGGGGTAATTCCGGCTCTTAATATGGCGTTGTCGCGCATACGGTCATTGCATAATATATTCCCCGAGGCGCACTCCATCGAGGAGCGTATGCAGTCGGCTTACATCGAACTCAAGGATATCGATGATACACTTGCCGATTGGAATGAACAATTGGCTGTCAATCCCGATAGGCTTGCTTGGGTCGAGGAGCGACTCGATACGCTATATACTTTGCAGCAAAAGCACCATCTGAACAGTGTAGAACAGTTGATAGCCCTGCGTGACGACTATGCCTCGCGATTGACCGGTATGGACAATAGCGAAGCCGAGATTGCTGCCATAGAACAAAAGTTGTCGGTGGCACAAGCACGTTGCAAATCGTGTGCCGATGCTCTTACAGCCACCCGTACCCGACAAGCCCCCCTCTTGGCTGCCCGTCTTGTCGAGGAGTTGCAACCTTTGGGTATGCCACACGTTCAGATTGCTGTTGATATTGAGGCGTGCGACTACTATAAGATGGGTGCCGAGCAGGTTGTTATCCGATTCTCGGCCAATAAGAATCAACCACTGCAACCCGTTGCGCAAGTTGCATCGGGAGGTGAAATTTCGCGCCTGATGTTGTGCGTGAAGGCTTTGATAGCCGATGCTTTGGCAATGCCTACTATTATATTCGATGAAATAGACACCGGCGTATCGGGCGATATTGCAGCCCGAATGGGACATATTATGAAGAATATGTCGCAATATATGCAGGTGATAGCCATTACTCACTTGCCACAAGTTGCCGCTACCGGCAGTCATCACTATAGGGTATTTAAGGATAGCAGTGGCGATGCTACGCATACACAATTATTGCAACTGGCCGATAATGAGCGTGTTGAAGAGGTGGCGCGTATGCTCAGTGGTACTACGCTTACCGATGCTGCTCTCAATAATGCCCGAGTATTACTTCAATCACAAGAATAACCATTTGAACAACGTATGGAGAAAAACGATTACATCTTCGGCATTCGTGCTGTCATAGAGGCAATAGAGGCCGGTAAAGAGATAGATAAGGTGTTGGTTAAGAAAGACCTGCAAGGCGATTTGGCGCAGGAACTCTTTGCTGCTACACGTCAAGCCGGTGTTATGGTGCAACGTGTTCCTGTCGAGCGTATCAATCGCATCACTCGCAAGAATCACCAAGGGGTATTGGCTTTTGTTTCGGCTGTAGAGTATTATACCCTCGAGTCGCTTGTACCCTCACTTTATGAAGCCGGCGAAGTGCCTTTTGTGGTATTGCTCGACGGTGTTACCGATGTGCGTAATTTTGGTGCAATAGCCCGTACCTGCGAGTGTGTGGGTGCCAATGCCATTGTTATTCCGGCGCGAGGCAGCGTATCGGTCAATGCCGATGCTGTAAAGACATCGGCTGGTGCTTTACATACACTGCCTGTTTGTCGTGAGCGAAGTATTCAAGATGCTGTTCGTTACTTGCACGACAGTGGCTTTACCATTGTTGCTGCATCCGAGAAGGCTACTTGCAATTATACCGAAGTCGATTATACTGTACCTGTGGCTATAGTTATGGGTGCTGAAGATACAGGCGTGTCGCCCGTTGTCCTACGTCATTGCGATGAGATGGTTGCCATACCTATGCGTGGCTCTATTGGCTCGCTCAATGTGTCGGTTGCTGCCGGTGTGATGATGTATGAGGTTATACGTCAACGAATGGGCAAGTAGATAAGCATTGTTTTTCGAAGATATAGCAAAGGTCGTATGTGAGTGTGCATACGACCTTTTATGTTATTCGAGCATATCGGGAACGGTTGTGATAACTGTATCGACAGGGAGTGTGAGGTTGTTATCCTCCTCGTATTCATACTCATACTCTTCCTCCTCTTCCTCAACAGCCGGTTTGCGACGTTTGTAAAATTCAAAGAAATTGGACCACGAGTTAAAGTCGTGTTTGTACATAAGACCTATACCTTGGGTGGTCAATGCCGTACGCATCGAGTAGTTACGGTCGTTGAAGTGGTTGTAACCCTTGAGGCGTAAAGTACCACTTTCGTTGAGCAGATACTCTATGTCGAAGTCGCCAATGAAATTGGTAGAACTGTAGCGACTATCACGATAGCCTATGTTTCCGTTGAATATCAGTTTGTTATCAAGTAGTTGGCTCGATAGGTACAAATCTACCTCAAGGTCGGTAAAGTCGCCTTGTTCGCTGCGAAGATTAGGCGATATATTCCAATTCTCACTGAATTGTCCCATTAGCGAGCCGAGTGAAGAAGATAGTACCGAAGTGGTCATTGCGCTCAACTCGTTGTTGCTGTTGCTTTGCGAGCCACTGTTGTATTCGGGCGTAAAGAATCGATTGAGAGCCAACAAGTAAATAATTTGTCGGGTCATCATCTCATCGGTACTGACAATGCTACGCATTTTGCTCTCCATATCGGCACTGAGAGTAGGCAATTCGATGTCAAAACCGATGTCGGGTTTCATCAGGTCGCCTTGTATGAGTAGTTTGGTATTGACAGGTACTGTTGTTCGGGTTAACTCGCTGTCAGTAGCAAACGATTCGTCGAGGTCGGCCAGATTGGCCTGTAGTGAGTAGGTGGCATCTATATCGAGTTGCGCATTCATCGGGTTGCCTTGGAACAATACCGAACTGCCCGAGTTGATGGTAAAATTACGGCGTATAATGTCCTCTATGCTGAAGTTGTAACTACCTCTCTCTATCTCTATTGAGCCAAACATCATCACCTCGTTGGTGGCTGTGTTGTACTCCATACGCAGCACACCCTCGCCGTTGGCCTTCATTTCATCGCCGGTCATTTCGTTCATAACGAGGGTTATGTCGGCTGCAGGGGTTATATTAGCCTCAAGAGTCAGGTATAAGGTATTGAGAGGTGCTGTCGGTTTCTTGGCCTTCAGCACAATCATATTGTTTACTATTACAGTGCTGTCAATCTGCGATATGGCCGACTCGACAACCGGTTTTTTAGGCTCGCGTTTGTTGGTAAACGACAGGAAAGGATAGTCCATCGCACTCATCGTATTGGTAAGTGCGTAGGTAAATACCGAGTTTCGGTCGGTTGTCATCTTCACTGCTATATCGGTACGATAGTCGTTACCCTTAATGGCTACATCGCCCGACCCGAATATATTGCCATAGAACATAGCCCCCGGTGTGTGAGGTACGTTGAAAACGTGCATATTATCGGTGTCGTATATGTTTATGTCGTACTCGAGTTGGGTGAAATATTTATGATTGAGTTCTCCTCGGGCTTTGGCTTTATTGCCATACTCATCATATACGGTGATATTGCTAAATCGTATTTGGTCTTGTGTGAAATGAACGCTGTCAGTTAGGTTGTATCGGGTGTTGATAAATGGAACACCGAATGAAAAGTTGTAGGCATACGCATCACCATATATATATATGCGTGCAAAGTTGCCCTCAAGCACTATATCGCCCGATGCTTCTCCTTCGATATCGGTCAATATTTGTCCCACAAATGGGTTGATGAACTTCAAGGGGATGTGATCGACATCGAATGCGATGGAGAGAGAATCTTGCGTGGGGAAGATGTATCCATCGACAATGCTCTCTTGACCATTCTTGTTGGTAATAAAGCCTTTGAGTAGGATGCTCATATCGCTCAAGTCAAATACGCCCAAGATAGAGAGGTTGCCAAATACGGCATCGTTGTAACTAAACTCTCTAATGTCGAGGTTTTGTGTCGCTATGTGTGGCGTCTTGCTGTATATATCGGCTACGTTGACACGTCCTGTGGCATTACCACCAAAGGTTACATAATCGATATTAAGGGTTTCAAAGATATAATCTACGTTAACATCTTGCAGGTCAACGTGCAATGTGTCGCCTGCATTCTCCGATAACTTGCCGTCGATATATATATGTTGCCCCGGGCGCGATACCTCAAGTCGGTTTACGGCTATATCTTTGTTCTTTATGGATATATCGGCAGGTTTGATATCCCAAACGGTATCATTGAGGATGACGTTGG
Organism: Bacteroidaceae bacterium; assembly: GCA_017532725.1. Taxonomy (GTDB): domain Bacteria; phylum Bacteroidota; class Bacteroidia; order Bacteroidales; family Barnesiellaceae_A; genus Barnesiella_A. The sequence goes on along the minus strand of JAFXIZ010000028.1, from coordinate 27,173 downwards.
TGGGCAGAACGTCTATGGCAACATCTATCTTCTTGTTATTCTCTTTGTTGGGCGATAGCAGTGCATCGAGTTTTATATCGCCACGGAAGGTTGCTTCGGTGTCGCTATTCCAATTGATGCTCACGCCTATTTGGTCGTTATGGGCATTGGCATTTACGCACCAAGTGGTGCTAAATTCCTTTAAGTGATTGATTACGTCGGTCTGTACAGCCACGTCTAACGTGCCGTCTTGTTGCTTTACATCGGCACTCATCTGCTCCATATGCGTCTTACCTAACCATATATTGGGTGCCTTGATGCGCAGGTTGGCTTGTTGTTGTGCATCATATACATAGCCATCGATGCAGGCCGTATCGGTAAGTGTAAAGGGTAACTTGAGCATTTGTGCCATCTGCACATAGGGCTTGAAGTTGAGATACCACCCAAAGTTGTTGTGTGATGTAGTTTTATCTCTTTCTTTAGGAGCCGGTATCAACGAAGGAACAACGGGATGTATCAGTTCGGTAAGCGTTTGCAGTAGGGTAGAGGTCTTGTATTCGCCCTTTATGGCACCGTTTATGTAATCCGATTGAATAAGTACCTGTTGAGGGAAAGTATCATTTTGTACTTCAGCGAGCAGCGAGTTCCACACCAACTCTTCCTCCTCATTACCGTATATTACATCGTTGATGTGAACATAACCATTGATATTATCGGGGGTATTACCCTCGGCTTGAGCATCGATCTTAAATGATAATTTGTTACCCTTGCTTTGAGGTACAAGATTGAATGCTGCCAAATCGACCTCTTGACAACTTATTTGTATATCGGATAGTGTCTTTGGACCATTGAGTTGCATTATGGCGTTTATGTCAATAAGTCCGTTAGGATCGTTGAGTTGTATGTTGCCACTATAACGGTTGTTGAGTAACTTGCCATTGAGGGTAATGTCGGTATAATTGTAGTTGTTGTATTCTATGCGGTTGATATTGCCGTTTACTTGGGCTTTGCGCAGTTTGTTGTTGTTAACGCTGCCGTCGAGGTCTATATCGAAAACGACCATTCCCAATGGACTTTGTTTGCCCAATATCGATGCAAAGTCGATACCGGCAGTACCTATGTGTGCGCGACATTGCATATCGGAGAATGTGCTGTTTGTACCCAATGATACATCGGCATCGATGTCGCCTATGTTGCTGTTTAGTGTTGCTATGGCTTCAAGTTCCGATAGGAAACCCGATAAGCGACTGTTGAATGTGACCCGACCTAAATTGTGCAGTATCTGTTGTACTTGGCTGTCTTGTATATTCAAGTTCTCTCCTATGATACTTGCTCCGTTTTCGCTTGTTTCTATTCGTATAGGGTTGAAATTGATATACATACTGTCGCGACAAAGTAGGTTGCTTACGGTTGCAGTTGTGTTAAACTTGGCTGCACCTTGTTCCATATCGAGCGATAAGTTTTCTATATGCAAGTCGTTGACATAACCCTCAATGTGGCAAGCAAGGTTAATGGGCGAATGGAATTGCCTCAATGCCGGTGCCAAGGGGGCAATATCCGATAGGATAATTTGTGAATCGGATATATCCAAGGTGATGTATGCACTGTCGGTGAATTGCTCTATTTTCTGCATCTCGCCCCATTTTACCGTAGCCTGTCGGGTAGATAGTTGCGATTGTGGCAGTTGTAGAGAGAATTGCGATAACGTTGCTCCGTTGTGGTTACCCTCGACCCTCAATGCAAGTTGATCGACCTGCAATCCCGATTGTTCCTTGAACGACAAGCGTTTGATATGGGCATTGAGCGAGTCGCTGTCAAGAACTTTAATGGAGAGGTTGGCCGTAAGATCCTCGGCGGCAATGTGATTGGCGTCAAAGCATCCCGGCTCTTTTTGTGGCTCGGACAGCACGTCGTATCTTACCTTGCTGCGACGTATCAGGGCTGTGCTGATGGCCAAATCGATAGGCTTAGGCTCACGCTTTTCCTTGGGCTTAAAGGCATCGATGATAAATTGCAGGTTGGTAGGACTTGTGGGGGTAGGGCGTGTGATGTGTACATCAAGACCGAATAGTTGAATATTTCGCAATCGGATGTTGCCGTTGGCTATAAGCGTACCGATGTCGATGCTTGCTCCTATCTTCTTGGCATATAGCAGCGTGTCGCCCTCCACATCGGGCAGTGTTACGTCAAATAACTCGATGCGATTGAATGGCGAGAACTCTATACGGGTTATTTCGACGGGAACTTCGAGCGTTTCGGCAAGGAGTTTTTCGCCCTTTGCTCGCATCTTATTTTGCACCGTAGGCAATGAGATGATGATATATACCAACGCATAGAGCGTGCCCAGTGTCAAAACTGAGATTTGGAAGATGCGTTTTATGATTCTGAAAAACTTTCTCATTGTCCTATAAGCGTACAAAGTTACGTTTTTTTTGCTGAATACTGCTATACGACCATTTTAATCTTTCATTCTTTCGCATAAAATATTTATTTTTGCACAACGAAACGAATGTTTCAGTACTTGTTAAAAAAGATATTATGAGTATTACAATATTAGGAATAGAGTCGTCGTGCGATGATACATCTTCGGCAGTGATACGCGACGGTGTCTTGTTATCGAATGTTATAGCCGGTCAGGCTGTACACGAGGCGTATGGTGGTGTTGTGCCGGAGTTGGCATCGCGTGCGCACCAGCAAAATATTGTGCCTGTGGTGTCGGAGGCCATCAAACGTGCCGGAATAGATAAAAGTGAGATTGATGCCATTGCCTTTACGCGAGGCCCGGGCTTGATGGGCTCATTGTTAGTGGGTACTTCGTTTGCCAAGGGTTTGGCGTCGGCGTTGGGCGTGCCTATGGTCGATGTTAATCACTTGCAGGCGCACGTGTTGGCTCACTTTATCCAACAACCCGATGCCGAGTTTGATCCTCCTAAATTCCCATTCTTGTGCCTTCTGGTGTCGGGTGGAAACTCGCAAATCATCAAGGTTACCTCTTACGACAAGATGGAGGTAATAGGGCAGACCATCGACGATGCAGCCGGCGAGGCTTTCGATAAATGTGCCAAGGTGATGGGGTTGCCCTATCCGGGTGGTCCTGTAATAGACCGTTTGGCGCGTGAAGGCAATCCCAAGGCTTTTGCATTGAGCAAGCCTCACATCCCGGGATTGGATTACAGTTTCAGTGGACTGAAAACTTCATTCCTATATCTCTTGCGCGACAGACTGAAGGAAGATGCCGATTTCATCGAAAAAAATAAGTGCGATTTGTGTGCTTCGTTGCAATCTACAATCGTTGCCATACTGATGGATAAACTCTATAAGGCTGTGAAAGAGACTGGTATAAAAGAGGTGGCTGTTGCCGGTGGTGTATCGGCAAACTCGGCTGTGCGTGCGGCCTTTGAGCAGTATGCTGCGAAGTACGGATGGAAGATACACTTGCCTCGATTGTCGTTTACTACCGATAATGCCGCTATGGTGGCTATTACAGGCTATTATAAATATCAAGATAAGGACTTTTGCGATATGAGCAAGGCTCCCTTTGCTCGCGTGGAATTGTGATAAAGCGAATATAATGAAGTGCGAAATTATAGTTATAGGCGATGAACTGCTCATCGGGCAGGTGGTCGATACCAACTCGGCGTGGATGGCTGCCGAGTTGAACAAACAAGGTTGGGATGTGACTCATATAGCCACTATCAATGATGAGGCCGATACCATAAAAGATGCCATTTCATCGGCATTTTCTCGGGTAGATGCTGTGCTGATGACCGGTGGATTGGGCCCTACATCCGACGATGTCACGAAGCCTGTGTTGTGCCAATACTTTGGTGGAAAGATGATTTTTTCGCAAGAGGTGTATGAGCAAAATCTACGCTACTTTGCCGGTCGTGGCTTGCAGATGAACGAATCGACTCGCCGTCAGGCCGAGGTACCCGATGTGTGTACCGTTATAGCCAATCCCGTAGGAACAGCCCCCGTTATGTGGTTTGAACGCGAAGGAAAGGTACTTGTGGCAATGCCCGGTGTACCCCACGAGATGCGCGTGGCGATGAAGGGCGATGTGCTTGAGCGTTTGCGTCGTTTTGCCGGCGATAACGATGCCATCTTGCATCGCACACTTATGGTCTTTCGCAACACCGAGTCGGGGTTGTCCGAGCGACTTACCGATTTTGAAGCCTCATTGCCTTCGTGCATCAAGTTGGCCTACTTGCCTATACCCGGGGTGGTGCGTTTGCGCCTCACTGCGCGTGGAAGTAACGAGCCCGAATTGTCCAAAATTCTCGATGAAATGGTCGAAAAACTCCATCATATACTCGGGAAAGATGTTTTCTATAATGGCGATACTACCCTTGCAGGTGCTGTGGGTGCCATACTCAAGGAGCGTGGCCTGACCCTTGCCACTGCCGAGAGTTGTACGGGTGGCAATATAGCGCACGAAATAACAGCCATTGCCGGTAGTTCGGCATACTTTAAGGGTGCAGTCGTAGCCTACAGTAACGAAGTAAAACAACAAGTATTGGGTGTCGATGCCCAAGACTTACATAATTATGGTGCTGTTAGTGAGCCTGTTGTGTCGGCAATGGCAGCAGGAGTGCTACGTACAATGAATGTAGATTGTGCCATAGCCACATCGGGCATTGCCGGCCCCGACGGAGGCACACCCGACAAGCCTGTAGGTACGGTGTGGATAGCCGTGAATTGCCGTGATGAGCAGCGTAAAGAGTGTGTACACTTCAGTGGCTCACGTAGTTACATCATTGAGCGCGCTACACAGCGAGCCTTGATGATGCTTATCGACTTGTTGATAGGTTAAAACGAGAGTTTTCCACTCGTTCCCCCTCTTACTGATAGATTAAATCTTGTGCTTTCTTTCGGTTTGCCATTGCCAACCGAAAGAAACTTACTACTGCTCAGCCATCTTTCGGCCGGCGTCGTAGGCTTGTTGCAGGTCTTGCTCCCAATGGGCGTCGCGCCAAGCGTGCTTGGCCTCCTCCGAGAAACTGCCAAGTTCGTAATTATCGTATTTCGCCACCTGACAAGTGTTGTAGCCTATGATGCGTTGTGGCTCGCCGAGTGCTGTTGTAATGCACCATTCCATCGTGCCGAAGTGGTTGCTGTTGTTGCGCTCGGGCGTTCCGTTCATAGTCTCAACAAGCACTACAGGCATACGCTTGGGTGCAGTAAGGCTGTAATCGTTGTACGAGAGCCAAGGGAATGATAAACGCTCTAAGAAGGCGCGCATCTGCCCCGTCACCTCGCCGAAATAGATAGGCGAGCCAAGTACCAAACCGTCGGCGTCGGCAATCTCCTCCAAGAGAGGTGTCAGTGCATCCTTGTAGCGACAAATGTTCGAAGCCTTGCCTTTGAGTTTGCAAGCCATACACGATATACATCCCTTGTAATCAAGGTCATATAGTTGCACTGTCTTGACAACGATATCTTTGCTTACCGACTGCGCACCTTCGGCAAATCGTTGCAATAGTTGTGAGGTATTCATATTCCTGCGTGGACCACCATCCACAATCACTATCTTCTTCATATTCCGTTATGTTTTAATTGATTGGATGAGATGTATGCCGGCTATCTACTCTCTATCCCACGATTTGAGTTTGTCCTCGTCTGTAATAGGGCGTACAACGCGACAGGGATTGCCCACAGCAACCACATTCGACGGGATATCCTTGACCACCACCGAGCCACCACCTATTACGACATTCGAGCCAATGGTTACGCCCGGCATAACCTGCACACCTGCTCCTATCCACACATTATCTCCCACAGTAATAGGGTAGGCATACTCCAAGCCCCTATTTCTGCGCTCGGCATCGATGGGATGACCGGCAGTGTGGAAGCCACAGTTGGGTGCAACAAAGACATTGTTTCCAAACTTTACCTTCGCTCCGTCAAGAATCACCGTATTGTGGTTGGCAAAGAAGTTTTCGCCAATCTCTATATTGTAGCCGTAGTCGCACCAGAAAGGGGCAACGATGCAGAAACTATCGCCCACTGTCTTGCCCAATAACCGGCGCATAATCTTTTGCTGTCCGGCTGTATCCGATGGGCGTAGGTTATTGAAATCGTAGCAAAGGTCTTTTGCAACCTTGCGCTCCTCGATAAGGTCTTTATCATTGTTTGCATCATACAGCAACTGATGCTGCATCTTCTCTTTTTCAGTCATACTTATAATTGTTATTGCAGTAAATTGATTCCAAAGGTAAGTATTATTTTAGTACGAAGCCAAGAGGTCGGCAAAATAGTTTTCGGTTGCCCTCTGTAATAAAACTACAATATAACCCGTCGGGTTGTTGCAAAATAGGGCGAAAATTTGTATCTTTGCGCGACTTCTTATTGAGAAGTTTAAATAGCGAATTTTTAAATTAAAAAAATAGATATTTTATGGCAACTACAGCAGATTTTAAAAACGGTATGTGCCTCGACATCGACGGTACTTACTATTTCATCGTTGAATTTCTCCACGTTAAACCCGGTAAAGGCCCTGCTTTCGTGCGTACAAAACTCCGCAACGTTGTGACAGGTCGTATCCTCGACAAAACTTGGAACTCGGGTGTGAAGGTTGAGGAAGTTCGCATCGAGCGTCGTCCTTATCAATATCTCTACAAAGATGATATGGGTTACAACTTTATGCACACCGAAACATACGAGCAAGTTTCTATCCCCGGCGAAAGCATCGACGGTGTGAAATTCTTGAAGGAAGGTGACATTTGCGAGGCTATGGTACACGCTGCTACCGATACAATCCTCACTTGCGAAATGCCCCTTAACGTAGTTCTCGAGGTGACTTATACCGAGCCCGGTATCAAGGGTGATACTGCTACCAACACATTGAAACCTGCTACTGTTGAAACAGGTGCCGAAGTTCGTGTACCTCTCTTCATCAACACAGGCGATAAGGTGCGTATCGACACTCGTTCGGGCGACTATCTTGAGCGTGTAAAATAATATCGATTTATAGATATTTATACAAGACTGTACCCCCGGGTGCGGTCTTTTTTGTATGACGGTGTTGCTGCTATGGCGCAGTAGATGTGTGACCTGAAAATATTGTTGATATAAAGCACAAATCCGATTGTTTTTTGTTGTAACTTTACATCTGTATTACAAGTATAACCGGGGTATAATGAATATTACACGCTATTTCCCACATTATCGTAAGTTGCTCACATTGGGGCTGCCTATAGTCTTGGGGCAGTTGGGCATTGTCGTTATGGGTTTTGCCGATACGCTGATGATAGGTCGCCACAGTACCGAGGAGTTGGCTGCATCGGCTTTTGTCAATACAATCTTTACGTTGATGCTCATCTTTGGTACGGGCTTTGCATCGGGCATTACGCCTGTCGTGGGTGCTATGTCGGGTCGTGGCGACAGTGTAGGTGTGGGAGGTACGGTGCGTAATAGTTTGGTGGCTAATGTGTTGTTGTCGGTATTTGTTGTTGCAGTGATGCTTGCGCTCTATCCGTTCCTCGACCGGATGGGGCAACCCGACGAACTCCTGCCTTATGCTCGACCTTACTACCTGTTGCAAGTTGCCTCTATACCTTTTATATATCTCTTCTCAACCTACAAGCAGTTTGCCGAGGGTATTACCGACTCGCGCACGGGTATGTGGATATTGTTGGGTGGTAATGTGCTGAATATCATCGGCAACTATGTGCTTATATATGGTGCGTGGGGATTTCCGGCGTTGGGCTTGACCGGTGCAGGTATCAGTACATTGGTGTCGCGAGTGGTTATGTTCTTTGTTTTTGTAGCCATTTTTCATTGCACCGGCAAGTATCAGTCGTATAAAGAGGGGTATGACAAGTCGGCCGTATCGTTGTCGGGGATGAAAAGACTCTTTGCGTTAGGGTTGCCCTTGGGCATACAATTGGCATTGGAAAGTTCGGCGTGGTCGTTGAGTGCCATTATGATAGGTTGGTTGGGTGCTGCCGAGTTAGCCGGATATCAGATTACCGTTACGTTGGGCAATATAGGTTATATGGCGTATGTGGGTATGGGTTCGGCCGTGGCTGTGCAGGCAAGTCGTTACAATGGCAGGGCCGATTATGCCGGTGTGCGTACTACTGTTACGGCAGGGGCGCATTTGCTGTTGTTGCAAGCCTTGTTTGTGAGTGTTTTGCTCTACTCGTTGCGTAATGTTGTTCCTTTGTGGTTTACGCACGATGCCGATGTTGTCAAGGTGGTGGAGATGCTTATAATACCACTGATAGTATATCAGTTTGCCGATGCTATACAGATAAACTACTCCAATGCGCTTCGTGGACTGGCCGATGTGCGAGCCTTGATGTTTATCAGTATGGCTGCGTTCTACTGCTTGGCCTTGCCGGTAGCCTATCTGTGTGGCTTCTCGTTGCAAGGTGGTGTAGTAGGGGTATGGATGGGCTTTCCGGTGGGATTATTCACCGTAGCAGCACTCTTCCGTTGGCGTTTTGCTGTGTGCTTACGCCGTAATAAAACACTTGGAACTACTCCTCTGTGATGGTGGTAGGCTTCTTCTTGTGGGTAAAGAAACGCACCACAAAGAACAGAGCCACAAGAGCCAACAAGCCCCAAATTACAATTTTGATAATGTGGCTGAATTCATCGACAGTAGCATTGAGTTGCTCGGGTGTAACCACCGAACGCAGTGCGTATCCCATCAGTGCCAAAACCAAATTCCACGATCCGGCTCCTATGGTAGTGTAGAGGATAAACTTACCAAAGTTCATTCGTGCCAATCCGGCAGGAATAGAGATGAGTTGGCGAACACCCGGCACAAGGCGACCGATGAGAGTTGATATTACACCGTGTTTATTGAAGAACTCCTCGGCGCGTGCTATCTTGCCGGAGTCGAGCAGACACAAGTGCCCGATGCGACTGTCGGCAAACTTATATACAACGGGGCGACCTATCCATTGTGCCAAGAAGTAGTTAATCATTGCTCCCAAGTCGGCACCTATCGTGGCACATATTACAACCATTATAAGGCTCATTTCGCCAAAGTAGGCTGCCGGTGGTACTACAATCTCCGACGGGAAGGGGATAAATGAACTCTCTATGGTCATCAACAGGATGATTGTCCACTCATTTAAGTTATCTATGCACCATTGTATAAAAGGTATCGATTCCATAATTCTGTTTCAGTTTTCGTTATTAGCCTGCAAAGGTACAACATTTGTTGCTATGCGTGGCATAGGTATGTAGTTTAATGATAGTCTTTATTCTCGGTAATAGACTCGTTTTACACGATTGGATATTGATGTAAGCACCTCGTAGGGTATAGTGTCGAGTCGTTTGGCCAACTCTTGTACAGGTAGATTTTCGCCGAATATCTCTACTCGGTCGCCTTCGTTACAAGCCACATCGGTAACGTCAATCATACATATATCCATACATACATTTCCTATAATGGGTGCGCGATGACCGTTGACCAGCACCTCGCAATTGCCGTTGCCCAAGTGACGGTCGAGTCCGTCGGCATAGCCTATAGGAATGGCGGCAATGCGCGAGCGACGTGTCAGCACTCCGTGACGACCATAGCCTATTGTTTCGCCGGCCTCGTATTCGTGTATTTGCAGGATAGTGGTTTTCAGTGTGCTTACGGGGCGTAATCCTTGGTTTTCGTCGATGGGCGATACGCCATACAGCCCTATGCCCAATCGCACCATATCCAACTGATGCTCGCTGAAGCGTGTTATGCCGGCAGTGTTGAGCAGGTGGCGCATTACTTTGTGTTTCGATGCAGCCTGTATCTTATCGGCGCAACGGTTGAAGGTGGCTATCTGTTGCAGGGTGTAGGCATCGTGTTGAGTCTCATCGCTACCGGCAAAGTGTGAGAATACCGAGCGAGCCATCAGCACTATTTGCGATTGCAACAGTGAGGCAAGTTCATCCACTTGATTTTCGGTGAAGCCAAGTCGGTGCATACCCGAGTCTATCTTGATGTGTATGGGGTAGCCCGATACGCCCAACTTCTCGCCCTCGGCAAGCAGTGCGTTTAGGAGGTTGAAACTGTATATTTCGGGCTCAAGTCGATAACTGAACAGTGTGCGGAAACTGCTCATCTCGGGATTCATTACAATGATGGGCATTGTAATACCGGCTTTGCGCAGTTCGGCACCTTCATCGGCTACGGCTACTGCCAGATAGTCGGCACCTCGGTCTTGCAGTGTCTTGGCTATCTCGTATGAGCCGGCTCCGTAGCCAAATGCCTTTACCATACACACTACCTTGGTGTCGGGCTTGAGGTAACTCTTGTAGTAGTTGAGGTTGCTAACAAGTGCATCGAGGTTTACCTCCAATATCGTTTCGTGTTGTTTCAGTTCCAACGCCTCCGAAATAATCTCAAAGTGGAAGTTACGCGCTCCTTTTATAAGCACGAGTTCGTCTTGGAACATATCGGGTGTCAATTGCTCGACAAACTCGCGAGTACCCGAGTAGAAATCCTTTTCGATATCAAACAGGTAGGCGTTGTCCGATATAATGGGACCTATACCTATGAGGCGTTCTATGCCTTTGCGCTTGAGTAAGTCGGCTACTTTGCGATATAGTGTAGCAGGGGGAAGTCCTGTTTGGAATATGTCCGATAGGATAAGCGTGCGCTTCATCTTGCCATTGGCTGCCCTGCGAGCCTGAAAGTCGAGTGCTATGGTAAGCGAGTCCATATCGCTGTTGTAACTGTCGTTGATGATAAGGCAATTGTTATTGCCCTCTTTTACCTCCATACGCATAGCCAAAGGCTCAAGTTTTGCCATACGTTCCGATATTACCTCGGGCATACGGTTGAGATACAACATAATAGCCAAGCAATGTATGGCATTTTGTATCGAGGCATCGTCGGTGTAGGGGATGGTTACCTCGAGGAAATATTGCAAGTAGGTGTATTTGATGCGCGTTGAGTGGTCGCCCTTCTCGATGGATGATATGTATAGGGGTTTGTCACGATCCTTGCGCGACCACGCTATCTCGTATGCGCCTAAACACAACTTCTCTACACAGTCGCTCACTACCTCGTTATCGCCGTCGTAAATAATACAATCGCAACCTTGCAGGAGTGTAAGTTTCTCCATACACTTCTGTTGCATCGAGGCAAAGCCCTCTTGGTGCGCTTCGCCTATATTGGTTATAAGACCAATAGTGGGCTGTATTATCTCTTCGAGTCGATGCATCTCGTCGGGGCGTGATATACCGGCCTCGAACAGTGCCAGGTCGGTCTTTTCGTTGAGTTGCCACACCGATAGGGGAACACCCGTCTGCGAATTGTAACTGCGTGGCGAGCGCACAATATTGTAGTCATCTTGCAGCAGTTGGTGCAACCACTCCTTTACCGATGTCTTACCGTTACTGCCTGTAATGCCTATTACCGGTATGTCGAATTGGCGACGGTGGTGTGCTGCGAGCATTTGCATCGCTGCCAGCGTGTCGGTAACGCGCAGGAAATTGGCTTCGGGCATCTTGTCCGATTCGTTGGGGTAGTGGTCTATTACAAAGTCGCGTACGCCTTTGTCGTAAAGTTCTTTTATATATTTATGACCGTCATTACGCTCGGTAACCAATGCAAAGAATATACTCTCCTCGGGAAAGGTGAGCGAGCGACTATCGGTAAGCAGTACCGACAGGGTGTTGTCGGCGTGTATCTTACCTTCGGCCTTGATGATAGTGGCTATTTGTGACGTATTGTAATTCATCTTTATAGTGTGATTAATTGTTTTAGTTTGTTACATTCGGTAGCGTATGAAATGTAGGGATACTCTCTTTCTATATCCAGCATTTGTGCTATGAGTTTCTCGGCAAATTGCCTGTATGCCTTATTATCGCATCCGTTGAGGGGGCGATGTTGCAGGCTGCGATATATCTTTTCGCAGCGTTCGGCAAGTTGTCGGGTTTCGTCGGTAAAGTATGTTTCGACCATACGACTGCATATATATGCTATGGCTTGAGCCGAAGGGTGTGTCATATCCTCGGCATAGAATCGATAGTCGCGCAATTCGTCCATCACTATTTCGTAGGCAGGAAAGTAACTGCACATATCGCTGTAGGTGCTGCATAACCTATCGATGGCAAGCAACAGTGTCGATTTGCTCAATTGATTGTCGTGCGCTCCGTCGCGCAGGTGGCGAATGGGGCTTACTGTGAAGAGTATCTTACAATCGGGTGCGTATGCCTGTAGGCGTGTGATGATTTGCGACCAGCGTTGCACGATATCCTCGACTGTCAATCTCTCGCGCGTGAATAGGGATGCCGGCTGCTTGTGGCAGTTGGCTACTGTCATACCATTACTCCTTAAACGATACACATAGGCTGTGCCAAAAGTGATGATGAGTCTTTGGCATCGCGACAGCATTTTTGAGGCTTGCTCATATTGGCTGTTGATGACGTCGAGTGTGGCTTGTGCAGTGGGTTGCGAGAATTTACCGTGATAATGGTAGGAATACCATAAATTGCCGTCGTTTGCCAACTCATCCTTGCTAAATGGGTGGTTGCTCATAAGACGTTCTATGCCCATTGCTATCGACTCGGGGTTGTAGAGCGTGCCAAAGGGGTTGACCTCGATGTCAAATTTGGCGCGTGTCAAGTATTCGCCCACGTTCTCTGCAAAACAAGAGCCTATGAGTAATATGGGGTTGCTGTATTGTAGAAAGCCCTTTTGATTGTCGATTGCTATGGTGGTACTCCACTTCATATTTTACCTATTTTCCAACCTCAAAAGTAACTATTTTTTGCGACATATCAGTGTTAAACTCCTCTATTTTAAGTGTTGGAAATTAAAAAATGAAATAAATGGTAAAAATACCCGAAAATTATTTGGTAAAATACCATTTGTACATTATCTTTGCCGTGTCGAAACTATTCGACCTACCGATAGGATTGTGTAATGTATATTAAATGTAATGAGTATGAAAATGTATTTTCGCAATGAATTTGAACGTGACCTTGCTTCGGCCTATTACAAAGCGATAAGCGAGTGTGGTAGGAATCTCAATGTGCAACCTCGATATGAACTTGTATCGAAAGTAATATTGAGTGAGGCTCCTAAGTTTTATATTACCTATGAAATGGCACGGCGTAACGTAAGTGCCTTGTTGAGAGGCAAATGCCCCGATTGTAATAATAAACTCAAGATGCAGATGTATGCCGATATTGCTCGCCTTACTATCGACTACCAACGTCGCCACAGGCATTTTGCCGTTGATTTCAACGGTGCGCTGATGACTGTCTTGTCGGAGTATCCTGCCCCTCGTTTTTATATTACCGAAAAGAGTGCCTACAACCTGCTGTGTGCTATGCAGCGCAAGTATCGTAATCAATGTCGTAAAAACAAATTAAAACAAACTGCGTAATGACTACCTATTCTACTGCTTTTGAGGATGTTGCCTTTACTTATACCTATGATGAACTGATGACCGAAATTAATGCCGACAGTGCTTATATAGCCAAGTCGATGGGTGTTTCGGCTGGTGTCGATGGTGTGGCTTCATCTTTGCCTTTTATTGTTACCTCCGATGAGGAGACCTTTGTGCGTGCTGTCTTGAGTGAGGCGTTGAACGTCGTTCTTAACCGTATGTCGGCCTATCTTGCCGAGTCGCGTCCTGCTTTGGTGGGAACTTATGTCGTGAGGTTGCTCCTTCCCGAGCGCCGTAAGGAACAGTACGATTCGTTGATAAGCAATGAGTTGCGTCGTGCGCTCGTGACCTATGTCTTGGTGCGCTGGTACGAAAATCGATTGCCCGATGTTGCCTTGCGACAGCAACAACTGCACGAGGCGGCCGTATCGACTGCTATGCACGATATTTTTATGCTCTATGGTGGTGTGAGGCGAAAGAGTTGCTTTTATTGATGATGTTGCAGCAACTCGCTGATTTAAAGCCTACGGCTGATTGAGGAGTATTATCTGAATTTTGACACAGCAACTCGCTGATTTATGTCCGTTTCTTCAGCCAAGGACGGCAATGTAAGAATTTGTAAATAGGGTATGGAAGCAGTCCCACCAATAGTGAGCGAAGTGTGTATAGGCGAGCATACATAGGGAGCCTTAGGATAGTAATGGCTCGGTTGTATGTGTACACTTCGTTGATGCGAGTCTGCCATAAGCGACGTCTATATGCTTCGTGGTTATCGTTATAGCGATATAGAGCCTCTTGCAGGTTGTATCCTCGATAGCCACGGGCATAGAGTCGTGCCATCATATAGTAGTCCTCGATGCGATACATCTTTTTCTCGGTGCAGTAACCACCTATCTCAAGCAGGGCTTTACGGCGTATCATACAGCAGGGATGGCTGTGTGGTATGCTTCGGGCAATATCGATGGGTTGGGGTATCTCTTTGGGTCGGTGTACCATAAAATCGCCCTCTGTGTCGTAGTGTATGGTGGCTGTACCCACTATGGCATATTGTCGATTGTTGTCTAATACGGCTACCTCTTTCTCGAGTCGTGTGGGTAGTGACTCATCGTCGCTATCCATCACGGCAATATACTCTCCTTGTGCTGCCTCTATGCAACGGTTTAGCACCATATTGCATCCCATATTCTGCCTATTTTGCAGCACCTTTATGCGAGCATCTTTCTCGGCCAAACTGCACGCCAATTGGTAAGTGCCGTCTGTTGAGGCATCATCGCACATAATCAACTCCCAATGGCGATAGGTTTGGTTGATAATAGACTCGACAGCCTGTTGCAATGTCGATTCGCAATTATACAATCCCATAACTACCGTTACGCGAGGAGTGCCGTTGGATGTGATGTCGCTATTGTCGGTGTGCATTTCTTTTCAGCATTTGGCGTTCATTGGGGGTGAGTACAAGGAGGTATATGCTTGAGGCATATAGCAGCAAGAAGGTTGCTGCACCTATTGCAATCCACCACCACGAGGGCGCTGTTATGCAATATTGCTCGATGATTTTATAGATTATAACCAAGCAACCTGCTGTTAGCAACAGTCGGGCATATACTTGCCACAGGTAGCGAGGTATATTCAGTTGCAGTGTGCTTCGGTAATAGATGTTGTTGGCTATGGTAGCCAATATAGTACCACCTGCAAGGGTGTATATAATGCTGTCGGCTCCATTGTGTTGTGCTACAAAATAGGTAACAACGACTCCCAAGAAAATAGCAATGAAATTGATTACCGATATGGTGCGTACGCTGCCTCTTGCCTCCAATAGTGATGTGCCATACTCCTGCGACAACTGTAAGGTCCAAGCCGACATCATTACCAATGCAATGTAGTAGGCAGGAGCGTATGTTTCGCCTGCCCATAACGTTACAAAGGCTTGACCGAAGATAATAAAACCTGCCAAGATACATATTTGAGGTATAGCAACAAGGCGTCCTACGCGTATCATCTCTTGCGTCAATTCGTTGCCCGAAGGGTTGGTTTTTATAAATCGCGATGCGTGTGGCAGTGTCATACGGTTTATTGTTTCGGCAAAGTAGCCATACATACAGCCCAGCAATATACCTGTACCCACAATGCCCACGGTTGTTGTGTTGCTTGTCATACCGGCTATGATATTGCCGGCGTTCCACTGAAAGGCGCAAGTGGCTGCATACAGGGCTATCCACTTGGTGTAGTGTAGGATGGGGCGTGTGTCGAGTCGTTGCGATGAAAAGATTTCGCGACGACCTATGTGGCGTTTTACATACACCGATGTTGCAATAACGACAACTATGTTGAGTATAGCCTCAAGTGCTATCAGTGCAAAGGCCTTTGCTCCGTATATGAGCAAGCCTATTACACACGCTGCGCGTATCGCATATTTAATGGGCTGAATACCACGAGGAAAGGCAAAGTATCCTATGCCATTGCATATTGCCGTAAAAGCACTGCCCGGAATGATGATGGCTTGTGTGGCGATGGTAACGAGTACCATCAGTTGCACATCTTTCAACTCCGATGCCGTAAAATGTTCGCCCCAGATATGCTCAATGTTGAGATAAAAAAACGCACCACACAGTAGCAGGATGGCTACTATGAGTGCGTATATGTGTAGGGTAGTGGTAAGAAATCGTGCCTCGTTTACATTGTCGTTATTGGCGCGATAGTGGGCTACATATCGTGTGATGGTCTTGCCCATACCCAAGTCGAACAATGCGATGTATGGCACAATGGCACCTGCAAGTGTGTACAACCCGTACTGTGAAGGCCCTAAATGGCGAATGATAAAGGGTGTAAGTATCACACCTATTGCGTTGATAAGCAATAAGTTGATATAATTGTATATAACTCCTTTTCGTGCCTCGCTCTTCATAGTAATACACAGGCTCTTACACCTCTATAGCAGGTGTGGGGTGGGGCTGCTATTAGCAGTTGCCGCCACAACCTTCGCAGCAACCGTCGCCACAACTGTGGTCGCCACAACCTCCACCACAGCCACCGCAGCCGTGCTTGGGGTGTAATTCTTCCTCGGTTGCTTCGCGCACGAGTGTTACCTCGCCTTTATAGTGTAGGTTTTCGCCTGCAAGGGGGTGGTTGAAGTCGAGTGTGATACCCTCTTTTTCAATCATCAATACGATACCATATACAATGGCACCTTCGGTTGTGCGCATAGGTATTTGCGCTCCGGGATATACGCGCTTGTCAAGTTCGCCCTTTTCATCTTCAAAGATTGAACGCTCAAGTTTCATCATATGCTCTTGACTGCGAGGGCCGAAGGCTTCATCGACATTGAGTGTGAAGTCGAATTTGTCACCGGCTTTAAGTCCTGCTATCTTCTCCATAAATGCAGGAACAACAGCCTCATCGACACCATATACAAAGCACTCGGGGTTACCCTCGGTGCCAAACATCAATTCTTCGGGTTCGCCGTCAGCAAAGGCGTATAACTCATATTGTAGTTCTACCCATTTTCCGGTTTCAATTTTCATCGTTTTCTTCAGTTTTATAGTGGTTATTAATATTCTTATTGAGCCAATTCCATACCCTCTTCGTAGCAATACTTTTGGGTATAGACGTCTAATATACGTTTCACATTAAAGTAGAAGCCCTCAATGCGACGTGCATTCTTCTCTATCTCGACATAGTCGTAGAAGGGTTCTACGAAGACAAAATCAACACCTTTCATACCCAAACAGTTCAATATGATATATTCGTGATTGGGATAGATGACGTGCCAAGCCGTTTCGGGGGTTGTTCCGTCGCCGGTGGATATGATGGCATCTATCAGATGATCGAGGCGATATTGCCATACTGCTGCCTCACGATAGCGATTCAGACCTTTCAACCCGTATATAAGAATGTTTATCTGACGTAGGTCGAAGGGGTCATCTTCAAGCGTTTGCTTGGCAAATTTTACCAAATTCTCGTACTCGGCCGAACTTAATTTCTTGTTTTGCTTGTACAGGTGGTCTATTTGGTGTGCAAACTCCGACGTGCGATAGGGGTTGTAGTCCTCCTGAAATGTATAGCCGAGATAGTAGTGCAGAAACTCATCGTCGGTCATTGTCGTATCGTTCGAATTGTACTTCTGTACAAGTGTAGGATAATAGTAGGGTGAATAGGGGTCGTTTACCTCTTTCTTGATGTGCGCAAAGTCGGGTTGTCCGTTGCTCTTGTCTTCGGCATATACCGATATGAACGATAGCAACGTTGCAACAATTCCGAGTATATATATGCGGTAGGTGTTAAATGTCATCTCTGTTATTCCCTTTGTAATAATATTCCTATCAAAGCCTCTTTTTATGGCTCAAATTTTTGATAAGATAATCATACAAAGGTAATAGTTTTTGTAACCTCACACCTTATTTATAGTGGGTTTTAACAAAAGTTTTGTTTTATAATGCCATAAGCACACTTGCCAGCATACCTCCACAGGCAAGTAACTTGATGCCTATGCCCAAGAAGAATGATAGGAATGAGCCTAATGCTGCCTTAACGGCACGGTCGGTCGAGTTGTGCGAAATGATGAGTTCGCCTATCAATGCGCCCAAGAAAGGACCGAACAAGGGCCCCCAAGGCCAAGGCATAAACATACCTGCAAAGAGTCCTACTATTGCACCCCATTCGCCACCTTTACTACCCCCGAAACGGCGTGTCATCCAAGGGGTTAGGAATATCTCCAATACGGTGAGTGCGAGGGTGATAATGCCCCATACCACAAGCGTAGTAGTGCTGAGGTGTACATATCCACTCCAATGCGCCAATAGCATTGCAACGTAGCAAAATGGCTGGCCTGCCAACATAGGTAATATGCATCCGGCAATACCCAATAGGTATAGTACAATAGCCGCTATAAGAAGAAATGTTCCCATATATTTCTAATGTTTGTGTTCATTAAACAACACAAGCCACCTTATCGGAAGGCGGCTTGTGCTTTTATAGTTAAGTATTCTATTACAGAATTGTATAACCTTTCTCAAGCATAGCAGCCTGTATCTCTGCTATATGTTCGTGGTTGCGTGTTTCAAGGCGCAATTCTACAAAACCACCGTTTACCGAACTGTCTTTGAGGTTGACTGTGAGTACGTTGGCTCCCAATTCGGCTATAACCTCCAAGATCGAACGCAGTTTGCCGGGTTTGTTGGGCAACTCTACACGCATTGTAAATGCACGACCATCGTGTGCCAAACCACTCTTCACTACGCGCGAGAGGATAGGTACATCGACGTTACCACCCGATACAAGACAAACGGTCTTTTTGCCTTTGATGGGGAATTTGTTGAGCATTGCTGCTGCTACGGCAATAGCACCGGCACCTTCGGCTACGAGTTTGTGTTGCTCGATAAGGGCGAGGATGGCACTTGCTACCTCTTCATCGGTTATCGAAACTATCTCATCGACATATTTGCTGCAATATTCAAATGTGTTTACGCCCGGCTCTTTTACGGCAATACCGTCGGCAATGGACGATACCGAGGGAAGGCGTATAATCTTCTTCTCTCTTACCGACACCTCCATACTGGGTGCGCCGGCTGCTTGAACACCATATATCTTAATGTCGGGGCGTAGTGTCTTGAGGGCTACTGCCACGCCCGAGATAAGTCCACCACCTCCAATGGGTACGATAACGGCTTCAACATCGGGTAGTTGCTCGATGATTTCAAGGCCTATAGTACCTTGTCCGGCTATTACCAACTCATCATCGAATGGGTGAACGAATGTGTAGCCGTGTTTATCGCGCAACTCCAATGCCTTAGCGTAGGCATCATCATACACACCGTTTACAAGGCACACCTCTGCACCGAGGCGTTTGGTTGCCTCTATCTTCGAGATAGGTGCGCCGGCAGGGAGGCAAATGAGCGATTTGATGCCGTTCTTGGTTGCACCAAGAGCCACACCTTGTGCGTGATTGCCTGCCGAGCAAGCAATTACACCACGTTGTTTCTCCTCGTCGGTGAGTTGTGATATCTTGTAATAGGCTCCTCTCACTTTGAATGAGCCGGTTACTTGCAAGTTCTCTGTTTTCAGATATACTTCACTTTCGCAATTGATGCGGGGTGCGCGTATCAAGTCGGTACGTCGTACAACACTACTAAGCACTTCTGCTGCGTGACGAATGCGGTCGATTGTAAGCATTGTTTTTCAGTATTAGGTATTATTGTTTTGTGTGTGCAAACTTACAAAAAATGCCTTATATAATGTACACTTATTATTAAATTTTATTTGACAAAATTTCTTGCATCAATGCAATGTCCATTGCAACCTCGCCTTGCATCAGGTAGTCGTTGCGTTTGGCATATACTTCATCGTAGATGCTTTGTGCCTTTTGTGTGTCATTATCAAGGTAATAACTTATAGCACACAGCAAGCGTTGTTTGGCACTCATTACGTTCTTGTGCTGCTCTACATATTGTTGTGTTTGCTCGTCGTATAGTGCGCGAGCCTCATCAAGACGCTGTGTCACAAGTGCTGCATATATCAGTTCGCACGCTGTTTCGTTTACCATCAGTGCTACAATGTCCGACTTGTGCTGCATAATGGTACTGAGCATCTTATAACACGCTTCGTATTGCTTCTTATCAAGCAGTGTCGATGCCGACAGTAACAGG
This sequence comes from Bacteroidaceae bacterium, assembly GCA_017532725.1. Lineage (GTDB taxonomy): Bacteria > Bacteroidota > Bacteroidia > Bacteroidales > Barnesiellaceae_A > Barnesiella_A. The sequence continues at coordinate 7,213 of JAFXIZ010000028.1, read as the reverse complement.
TGATTGACCTGTAGTGGGTCTTTATAGTCGATATCGGTATCGAATGTAAGATACTCATCGGGTAGTTCGTTTGGGCGTTTGCCCTCTTGAATCAATGCATTGGTAATGAGTTGATATACAAATGCCTCTTTGGCTTTCTTGTTCTTGTTGAGGTACAGCACGTTATTGCCGTCGTTGCTTACGCCTCCCACTTTCATAGGTATGCCGTTGGTAAGTGCCAGCAATACACCGAACATAGCGAAGATAAAAATAAAAATCCACGCGAAAGCATTATCGAAAATGGGCAGTAATGCCAATACTGCGATAGAGAAAATAAGATTGGAAAGGACACCACCTAAATTGTAGAAAGATGTGGAAATCTTATCGATAGGGCGTTGAGGGGGCATCATAAGGCATTGACCACCGGTGCCGGCTATCGAGAATTTCTTTATTTGCAACTTGTCGTTGTTGCGAATAAGTGTAAAACTACCTATACGGAACGATAAAAATTTATATCCCGACATCAGTCCTGCCACCAAGTGACCCCCTTCGTGCAGAATGATATGTGCGAATATGGATATAACACCACACAATATCGAGAACGCAGCCACTCCAAGAATCTCGCCCCAATTGGTATCGGTAAACTTCGATATAAACTCGCTAAACGTAGTTTCAGTGAAAAGCACCACTATAAGCGTAGCACCCAACAAACCTATACAACCTCCAATAGCAAAAGCACCTATAAACTTTAGGATTTGTAGAATAGTCTTTTTCATCTTTCTTACCCTTAAAATATACTGCAAAGTTACAAATAATATTTTACTTTATAACGCCCCCCCGACAAAAGGAAGGGTAGAAGGAGGGGATATTGCATCCACCTTGCGTCTGCAAGACGAGTCAAGGGCTGATAAGCCCTCAACACGTCTTGCAAGCGATGTTTTTTATGTTTGTATCCAAGTTGTTTGGTGCTGTGTGTTTGTTCTTCGGGAAGATTTTGTTAACTTTGAGGTCGGAATTATTAGTGTAAAAATTAATCATAAAACATATAATTATGGCTACAAGAGAATGGAAAACGATTAAGGAGTATAGCGACATACTCTTTGAACAATATGGTGGTATTGCCAAGATTACTATCAATCGCCCCGAGGTGTATAATGCTTTTCGCCCGCAGACTAATTTCGATATGCTCGATGCTATGGCTATCTGTCGTGAGCGTACCGATATTGGAGTTGTTATTTTTACCGGTATTGGCGATAAGGCTTTTTGCTCGGGTGGCGACCAGAATGTGAAGGGTACAGGTGGCTATATCGATGAAAATGGTGTGCCTCGCCTCAATGTACTCGACTTACACAAGGCTATTCGCTCGCTTCCCAAGCCTGTTATTGCTATGGTGAACGGTTACGCCATTGGTGGTGGTCACGTGTTGCACTTGGTTTGCGACTTGACTATTGCTTCGGAGAATGCTCGATTTGGACAGACAGGCCCTAAAGTGGGTAGTTTCGACGGTGGCTTCGGCTCGTCTTACCTTGCCCGTATCGTAGGCCAAAAGAAGGCTCGCGAGATATGGTTCCTGTGCCGTCAATATACTGCCAAAGAGGCCGAGGAGATGGGTATGGTGAACAAGGTTGTACCTTTCGACCGTTTGGAAGATGAAACCGTGGAGTGGTGCGAAACAATACTCAAACGCAGTCCTATGGCTGTGCGTATGATTAAGCGTGCCTTGAATGCCGAACTCGACGGACAACGTGGATTGATGGAGTTTGCCGGTGATGCTACGTTGATGTTCTACCTAATGGAAGAGGCGCAAGAGGGTAAACGTGCTTTCTTGGAGAAACGTGATCCCGATTTCCAACAATTCCCCAAATTCCCCTAATATGTTGCGCGCCTGCTACGCCCCTTATCGATTGCAGTTTAAAGAGCCGAGTGGTACTTCGCGAGGCATACTTACCTATAAAGATACCTTCTTTATAAGGCTTTATGATGATGCTCACCCCGAGCGCGTAGGGTGGGGCGAGTGTGCTTTGTTTCGTGGGCTTGGCTCGGACGATTGCCCCGAGTATGAGGCTGTGCTTGCCGAGGCGTGTCGCAAGGTGGGGCTGATGCCTTTTGCCGATTTCTTGCATACACTGTCGGGATATACCTCTATCCGTTTCGGCTTTGAAACGGCGTGGCAGGAGTTGAACGGTTGGTGCCAATACCCCTCGCGATTTGATGTGGGAGAGCAACCCATTACTATCAACGGACTTGTGTGGATGGGCGATAAAGATACTATGTTGCAACGCATTGAGGCCAAGTTGCAAGCCGGCTTTCGTTGTGTGAAACTCAAGATAGGTGCTATCGACTTTGATGCCGAACTCGACTTGTTGCGAAGTGTGCGTGAGCGTTTTTCTCGCGATGAGATTGAGTTGCGTGTCGATGCCAATGGTGCTTTTACGCCCGATGAGGCGATGTCGAAGTTGGAGGCTCTTGCCCTGTATGACCTGCATTCGATAGAGCAACCTATCAAGGCCGGAGAGTGGGATGCTATGGCGCGATTGTGTGCCGATACGCCTATACCTATTGCGCTTGATGAGGAGTTGGTGGCTTGTCGGGTGGTGACTCCGACGTTGGTCGGGCAACTGCTTGATACTATTCGACCTCAATATATCGTTATGAAACCGTCGCTTACGGGGGGCTTGTCGGGTACCGACTTGTGGCGTAGTGCTGCCGAGGAGCGTGGCATAGGTTGGTGGATTACATCGGCATTGGAGTCGAATGTGGGTTTGGCTGCCATTGCACGATATACAGCCTCGTTGCCTACAGCCATTCCACAAGGGCTTGGCACGGGGGCACTCTATACCAATAATGTACCCTCGCCGTTGATGCAACAGGGCGAGATACTCACTTACGATCCCAATGCATCGTGGCAATATCCGTCGTTGATATGGAAATAAAGATAAATAACATAGCATACACCTCGTTCGAAGCAATGACCGGAAACGTACCCGATGGGGTGGTGACCTTCTTGCGTGAGTGGTACGATGATGCCGATTATGTTATGGGGCATACATCCGGCTCGACGGGAGTACCCAAGCCTATACGTTTGCTCAAGAGCGATATGCGAGCATCGGCACGGCTTACCAATCAGTATCTGGGTATTGATGAGCAATCTACGTTGCTGCTGTGCCTCTCGCCGGCCTATATTGCCGGAAAGATGATGATAGTGCGAGCCATAGAGGCCGGTGCGCAACTCTATGTCGTAGAGCCGTCATCGACACCTCTCGATACGGTTTCTTGCCCTATTACGCTTGCTGCAATGGTGCCTATGCAGGTAACGACCACTATGCAACACGCCGGTGGTGCGCAACGCTTGTCGCAAATAGCACAACTGCTTGTGGGTGGTGCGCCTGTCGGTGACTCGTTGGAGCAGCAATTGTTGCAGTTGCCCACACATACCTATGTGACTTATGGTATGACCGAAACGGTGTCGCACATAGCCTTGCGACGAGTGGGCGAGGCCTCTTATACGGCATTGGGCGATGTGACGTTTGAGGTCGATAATCGAGGATGTCTTGTTATTCACGCGCCCCAATTGAGTGGTGGCACGTTTGTTACCAATGATATTGTCGAGTTGCAGGATGCTTGTCATTTTGTGTGGCAGGGACGGTATGATAATGTGATAATAAGTGGTGGCTTGAAGTACTGTGCCGAGGAGATAGAACGAAAAATAGCATCGGTTATCGCTACGCGCTATTATATAACATCCTCGCCCGATGACCTGTTAGGGCAGCGTATCGTGCTTGTCGTAGAAGATGAGGCGTATGATGAAGACCGATTGTCGGCACTGCGTTGCAGCCTCGCACAGCACCTCACACGATATGAGATGCCACGCGAGATACGGTTTATGCAGCGTTTCGAAACAACCTATTCGGGTAAGGTAAAACGAGTGTAGAACTTGCCTGATAAGTCGGTAGGCTGTTTATTCTTAATTATTTACCGTAGTTTGTTACTCTTGGTTGGCTCAAATGCAAAGTCGGCACAATCGAGTGTGAAGTCGTGTGCAACACGCCCCCTGATAACCATTCTATAGTACTTATATGCCGGTGCGCGTAGTTTTATGGGTAAGTGTCCCACCAATTCGCCGTTGTATGTGGCTGTGAAGATGTTGCCGTATGTGCCGTCGGGCTCGTGCGACGCAAGAACCGACACCGTTATGGAGGCATTGCTGCAACTCATTCGCAATACGACTTGTCGCAGTCGGGTATAAGAGTCGGGAATCAACTGTATGGGGTGCGATATAAGAGATATTTCCGATGTCGATTCCATTGTCCTGTTGAGGTCGTATATGGCGTTGTTGTGCGATTGTGCAAGCAGTCGGTTATTGCTGTTTACTATTCTTCTCACCCTGTTGGATAGGCGATATATATGCCCCGAAGGCAGGTGCAACACCTGCATATAGTTGTATGACGGATTGCAGAATATCAGTTCGTTGAATTGGGGCAAATAGCCTATGCTGATGTCATCGCCGATGTAGTCGTGTAGCGAAGTATTGTCGGTGCAACTTGCATCGCTTGTAGCCAGCAACGTAGGGATACTTGCCTCGAAACGACTTTGCTTCAGTTCATCGAGAGGTAGTAATAAAGAACTTTCGGTACCGTTGAGGCACAGCAGATTGTTGCCCGAGCGATAAATAATATTGTTCTCGGTTGTAATTAAGGGAGTGTTCTTATCGACGCTTGCGTTGTTGATGAGTGTACAACGTGCGTAACATACCTCGCCATCACCTTGTTGCATACTCCATATTCCTTCATCGGTGAATATATAGAGTGGAAATTCGCCATATTGCCCTTGCGACAATGCTACGGTAGTGGTTGCGATACCTACAATCGTGCCGTTTGAAATGTTGAATGACAATTCTGTGGGGAAATAGAATGGGTTATTCAGTTCCGACACAATCATTTCGTTATGGCTCTGAATGTAGAACGAACTCGACTCGGTAGGAAAGTCATTCAGGTTATCGGTTGTAACTTCGATTCTATCCCACGTCGATACGTCTATATCCTCCAATAACGGATGTGCATATACAGCCCTGTTCTCGAGAGAGATACTATCTAATTCAAATCTCTTGCGATATTCGTAACCGTCGTGCCGTATGCCTATTTCCATTGCTGTAGCATTGGCATCGGGGAACGATAGCAGAGGCGATAACTTGTAGTCGAAACAGGGTATTGTGGCGTATGACAGCACCTCTTTTCGGTAGCCGTTGGGGTGGCTTATGTGTGTGCGAATGTATGCCGTTGCTGTGTTGCCATCGCTGTTGTAAGTGTGTGCAAATAGTGCGAGAGGGTATCCCTCGTAATATTGGCGAGTGAGGTCGGCAAGATGCAGGCGACCGTTATAAACGTACGATTTGTTTGCTCCTATCCTCTCAAAGCCCGATGTATCCACCTCCAACCGTTGTTGATATATGATATGGTCGGGGCGTATCTCGTGTGTGATTTCGGTCGTTACCCCTTCGGTAATGCTATCTATATCTATGGTAGCCAACTTGTAGAACAGTGTTTCTTCGCGAGCAAGTTGCTCCATCGAGCCACTGCTTATCAGTGGTAGTGTGTATTGGTAGGTTGACAACTTGTCCGTATCGGTCTTAAATGTACCGAAATCGATACATTTATCCTGCGTGAGAGTTATCTCCTTCGATATAAAGACATCGATGCCACATACAATATCGTGCCAATCGCTTATATCGCACTTGTCTATTGTGTATTCTATGCCGAACAGTTCAAAGAACATAGGGAAACTTTGTATCGTTGTCTTGTCGGTAGCACTGTCGTAGGTGAGATTGGCTATTCGGTTAATAGCGTATTCTCTATAGCCGGCTCGCCCCAGCAATACGGGTGGCGAGGGCAGTATGTGGCTACCGTCATACAGTCGCAGGGCATACCGTACCATATAGGGCTGTATGAATCGAAATTTCTCATACGCACTATCTCTTATCTTGTAGTACGACCCCATAACAAGGTCGGTAAACGAATTAAGATTATCGGTAGCCGAGTTGTTCATCTTGCCGTTTAATGTAGTAGAAGGCACATACATACCCTCTCTCTCGATATATTTATCGTGAAATCGGATGGTGGGCATCGGTGGCCGGCTTCCCAATATCTTGTATCCGTCATCTTTGTGCAGGATATAGTGTACACTTGTAGCAGTGGTTACGACAAGGGTAGTACCTATAGAGGTAATGCTGCTCAAGTCGTTGTCAAGCGTGAGCAATTCCCTGTGAATGAGAGTGGTGGTGTTGTCGGTATCGATATCAACCTCGTGATAGAGAGTGCGGTTGCATTGCGATATAAGGTGCTGCTTACCGTTGCAAGTGTGAACGTAGGTGAGTATGTGTGACGGGTCGGAAAGTACGCAATGAATGGCGTGATTACCTACCGATATCATACTGTTGTCGTGTCGGCGCAGATTGACCACGCGCATACATTCGCCGTTGTGATTGTTGCGTGCCGACTTGTGTGATGTTGAACCTATAAAAGTGATGCGATTGTTGTTCATAGAATTTACCGTTTGATTACGGTGCTAAAGTACGCTCACTTATAGGTCGTTGGGTGCGATAGAGAGAATTTCCAATATTTTTTGGTCGAAAGGTGTGTGTGATGCCGATGGTTGTATAACCGTCTTGAGGGGCATAACGTAGCAGCGAGTGTGTACAGCCGAGGGTAGTTGCACGCAGGCAAGTCGGGCAGCATCTTTCTCGGTTGTGATTATTATAGTATTATTATTCTGCCCCATTTGTTTTACAAGGTCATCAATATCTCGTGATGTGAAGTCGTGATGATCGGGGTAATCGAGCGTGGTTATTTGTGTTGTATATCGGCTCAAATATGCTACAAGTGGTTGTGGGTTGGCTATGCCGGTAAATACAATAACACGCTTCTCTTTTGTAATTTGCTCGATGTCCGATTGCGATAGGTCGGCTATATTGTATGGCATTCCATACTCGATATGGGCAGCGTATAGCGTGTCGGCATCAATGTTGAGGCGTTGAGCCTCGGCGCAGCGTTCTTTATCGTCGATAAAGTGCTTACACTTGGTAAGAACTACCATATCGGCACGTTGCAGCCCACTTATAGGCTCGCGCAGACGTCCGGCTGGCAGCAGGAGGTCGGCATACGGTGGGCGATTGTGGTCGCACAACACGATAGAGAGGGTAGGGCGCACATATCGGTGCTGGTGCGCATCGTCGAGCAAT
>JAFXIZ010000027.1 GCA_017532725.1 Bacteroidaceae bacterium | reverse complement strand
GAACACTACCGATACATAGTTCTGCGTCATAGCTTTTTCCTGTTGTGGACACAGAAAGACAGCTTTAACAAAGATTAACTATTTTCTACCCCAATTTTGCTCGTTTTTGACCGATTTTCCCTCTTTTGCTTACCTACCACTTTCAAAAGTGGTAGGTAAGTGGTAGGTAAAAGTGGCAAAAAGTGGTAGGTAAGTGTCTTTTTCAGTCTTTGGCTGTCTTGCTCTGTCCTCGTTAGACTTTCACCTTGACTACTTTCTTAAATACCTATGTATCAATGTAATAATCGTTAGTTCTATTTCGTTTGGAGCCGAAAAAAGGAGTTCGTTTGAACTCCTTTCGTGATCCGGTTGGACTCATTTCGTGATCCGCCTGGGGCTCGAACCCAGGACCCCAACATTAAAAGTGTTGTGCTCTACCAGCTGAGCTAGCGAATCATCATTGTGCTTTTCCTTAAAAGCGTTGCAAAGGTAGTGCTTTTATTATTACCTGCCAAATTTTATGGCTATTAGTTTTGTTAACAAATATTAAACGATTATTAACTGTCTTGTTTTGTGGTTGTTATATCTGCGTTTTCTTTTGTATTCCCTTGCTCTATTATGTAGCGTTGGTAGTAGGATAGTAGCAGTGTGGTGAGGGGTAGGGCTACGATGAGGCCTACAAATCCCAGCAGGCTGCTCCATATCGATAGCGATAGGAGTATGATGGCCGGGTTGAGTCCTGTTACGCTACCCATTATGCGTGGGGTGAGAAATCCGTCTTGTATGATTTGTGCTATGACAAATACGGCTGTTGTGAGTCCTGCCATAAGCCAGAAGTTGCCCCCTCCGTCGGCTGCGGCTATGATGCAGAGTATGGCTGCAGGTATGTAACTGAGTATCTGCATATAGGGTATCATATTGAGCAGTCCTACCAATATGCCCAATGGTATGGCCATAGGGAGGCCTATGATGAGGAATCCTATGCAGTGCAGTACGCCTGTAATGCCGGCTATGAGGGCTTGCCCGCGAAAGTGCTTGTTCATACTCTCTTTCACATCATTGCCTATGCGCGATACGATGTTGCGATATCGGTGGGGGATAAGCCGGCCAAATCCTTTGATGATGCTGTCGTAGTCTTGCAAGATAAATACAATGTATAGCAGCACGATGCTCCAACTGATAAGTGTCGCTATGCCGTGTACCGATGTGGTGAGTAGGTTGTGCAGTTGCTTGGCTGCATTTTCGCCCAACTCCATCCATTGGTCGTGGCTCAGCAGCGTGCTTAGCCTCTCAAGGGTGATGTGTTGTCGCAGGAAGTCCTGCAGGGCAACGGGCAGGAAGGGGATGTTCTTCGACGAGTTGACATATACGGTGAGCAGGTGGTATAGGTGCTGTGTTTCGTTTACAATCATTGGCACAACCAGCACTCCTATGAGCGTGAGGGCTATGGCTATCTCAATAAATGTAACGAATATAGCAAGTATGCGTTTGGGCAGTCGCATAATGCGCGCGTTCCACTCTACAAGTGGATTCATCATATAGGCTATGAGCCACGCCACATGGAAGGGCAACAGTACCCCCTTGAGCCTGTTCAACAGCAATATGATGCCTACAATGATAACGAGTGCTATAACAATACGCACAACGCGATCGAAGGTGTAGGGTTGGCGAGCATTATTCTCCATATTGTTATAACGTATGGGCGAGTGTTATGGTTGGCGCTGAGTAGCAGCCGATGATATTACATCTCGCCCTTTTCCTTCATTCGGCGCAGGTAGCACTTGCGGCAGAGGGGCTGATATTCATTCTTTTCGCCTAATAGTACGCGACGGTCGCTATCGACAAGGCGATACGAATAGTTGGCTGTGTGGCCACACTCTACGCAGATGGCGTGTACCTTACTCACGTCGTCGGCAAGCGACAGCAGGGCTGGCATAGGGCCGAAAGGTACGCGACGGAAGTCCATATCCAAGCCGGCTACAATCACACGAATACCGTTGTCCGACAGTTGAGCGCACACTTCGGCGAGGCCATCGTCAAAGAATTGAGCCTCATCAATACCCACTACATCTACATCGTTGGTCATCAACAGGATGCTGCGAGAGTTATCTACCGGAGTAGAGTGTATGGCGTTGCTGTCGTGCGATACTACTTCGTCGTCCGAGTAGCGTTTATCTACTGCCGGTTTAAAGATTTCTACTCTTTGACGTGCTATCTTGGCGCGTTTCAGTCGGCGAATGAGTTCTTCGGTCTTTCCCGAGAACATCGAGCCACATATTACCTCTATACAGCCACGTCGGCTGGTTTCGTAATTATCTTCGTTGAACATAATGATTTGTGTGTTTTTATGAATGGGCTGTAAAAGTACACTTTTTTGATTTTATATGCAACACTTCTGCAAAAATTAGGTGTGGTATTTATGAACTTGTTGTGGCTTATACCTATATGGAGTTTTTGTTTTGTTAGTGGAGGCTGCGTCAAAAAAATGGCGCAGCCTCCGTGGCTTTTATTAATTATGTCGCATCGCTTTTTTGTGTTTTGTTCGTTATTACTTATTTTTGTGTCGTAAATAAATACTGCTCTATATGAAACGTATTACACTCCTTGCAACCTTGATGCTTGCCGTTGCATCGGTTGTGGCTCAACAAAATATTGGTATGGTCGATGTGGCTACCGTCTCGCCTTGTGTAGTCGATAACGATGTAGAGTTCTTGCTCGATGCTCCCAACGCAGGGCAGGTGCTGTTGCGAGCCGATTGGATGCAGGCTCCTGTACCTATGACACGACGCGAAAGCGATAATAAGTGGTACTACAAGAGCGAAAATCTTGCTCCCGGGTTATACACCTACACTTATAATGTCGATGGCACTACCATTATCGACCCCTCCTCGATATATAGTATGCGCGACGTAGGGCAACTCTTTACCTATTTTATTATTTCGGGCGACTATGCCGACAATTATATGATACAAGACATACCACACGGAACGGTGTCGCAACAGTGGTACGACTCATCGGCAATGGGGTATGCTCGCCGTCTTACCATATATACCCCTGCCGGATATGAGACCGGCAATCGTTCGTATCCTGTACTGTATCTCTTGCACGGAATGGGTGGCGATGAAACAGCGTGGAACGAGTTGGGACGTGCATCGGTCATACTCGACAACCTCATTGCTGCCGGCAAGGCAGAGCCTATGATTGTTGTTATGCCCAACGGCAATGTGGCGCAACAAGCAGCACCGGGCAGTTCGCCACGTGGACTTGTAGCAGTCAACTTCCACGAGCCTCGCACTTGCAATGGTGAGTATGAGAGTGCCTTTGGCGAGATAATAGATTTTGTCGATACCCACTATCGCACGCATCGCGATGCAGCGCATCGAGCCATAGCCGGCTTGTCGATGGGTGGTTATCACTCATATTACATATCGGCCAATATGCCCACGATGTTTCGTTATGTAGGTCTCTTCTCGCCGGCTATCAATGCGCGTGCCTCGCATCCTATCTACAGCGATATGGATGCCAAGTTGGTCACGCTGCTCGATAACGGCCTGTCGCTCTATTGGATAGCCATTGGCAAGGATGATTTCCTATACGACGAAGTGAGCCAATTGCGCGCGCATCTCACTGCGATGCAATTCCCCTTTACCTATCGCGAAAGCACGCTCGGACACCAATGGAGCAATTGGCGACTCTATCTTACCGAGTTTTTACCTCTCTTGTTCAAAAAATAGGGCATAAATAGTTTTGATTATCATAACAACTGTTGTACCTTTGCATAGTTGTAATAACAATAGTTATGGATATAAACTTTTCTTCATTCAGCCCCGAGTTATTATTCTCGATGATTAGCGGCAAATTGTCGGCTGCTATCAGTCGTCGCCTATATCGTGTATTCCGTCGTGAAGGTATTGAGATGACACCCGAGCAGTGGACGGTAATGTATTACCTGTGGTCGCGCGACGGTGTTACACAACAAGAGTTGTGCAACCTCACATTTAAGGACAAGCCGAGTATGACTCGCCTTATCGACAATCTTGAGAAACTCAGTTGTGTCGAGCGCATACCCAGCAAGAGTGACCGTCGCATCAATATCATCAAACTCACCGACAAGGGGCGCAGCCTTGAGCCTGTTACCCGACCTATTGTAATGGGCGTGATAGGCGAGGCGTTGGCTACTCTCTCGCAAGAGGATATCGAGGTAGCGTGCCGTGTGCTGGTGTGCATCTTCGACAATCTGCGCAATTCACTCGAAGTAAACGAATAACTATCATTATGAAACGCATTTTTCTGTCTCTTATCTGCCTGCTTTCGCTGGCAGTGTCGGCGCAATATTACCAACCCGACGTGTTGGGCGATGGTTACCGACAACACACATTCGTTATGCCCGACGACTATCACGGCGAGGTGGTATCGACACTTGTACGCTTGCAAGCACCCGACACCACGCAGCGCGCTGTGCTCTATGTCCACGGCTATAACGACTACTTCTTCCAAGATGAGATGGCTCGGCGATTTGTCGATAATGGCTACAACTTCTATGCCATCGACCTGCGTAAGTATGGTCGCTCGTTGCGCGAAGGACAATTTGAATTTGAGGCACGCAATATGAACGAATACTTTGCCGATATCGACTCGGCTCTTATGGTCATCAAGCGCGAAGGCAATCGCCAAATTGTGCTTATGGGACACTCTACGGGTGGTCTTACCACATCGCTCTATTGTCAGGCTCATCGCCAAGACCTGCCTATCGATGCGCTCATCCTTAACAGTCCGTTTTTTGAATGGAACTTTAATGCACTCTATCGCAACTTCCTCATTCCTATGGTGGCATTCATTGGCAAGTTTTTCCCCGATTGGGGATTGCCCGATGCCAAGACTGCTTCGCCCTACGGGCTGAGCCTGATTGAAAATTTTACCTTCAATACCGAGTGGAAAAAACTCTTGTCGCGAGGCGAGCGTTTTGGCTGGATACGCGCCATCGACCGTGGGCACGACGTCGTGCATAATGAGATGAACTTGCCTTGCCCCATATTGCTCTTGCACTCCGACAAGACTATCCGAGGCAAAGAGTTGACGCCCGAGTATCTTACCGGCGATGCGGTACTCGATGTGGAACATATATCGAAATATGGCAGTAAGATAGGCGCAAATGTTACTGAGGTGACCATCCCCGACGCACTGCACGATGTCATACTGTCGCGCCCCGATGTGCGTGAGAATGCTTATAACACCATATTTGAGTGGCTCAATAATGTGATAAAACCCGATGAAGATAAATAAAACCAATGCAGCACGGCTGCTCGACAGGGCAAAGGTCGATTACGAACTGATACCTTACACTGTCGATGAAAATAATCTTGCCGCCGAGCACGTTGCCCACGAGTTGGGCGAAAATATCGAGCAGGTGTTCAAAACCCTTGTCCTGCGTGGCGACAGGACAGGCATTTTTGTTTGTGTCATACCCGGCAATATGGAGGTCAATCTCAAGCAGGCTGCACGCATATCGGGCAACAAGAGCGCCGAGATGATAGCAATGAAAGAGTTGTTGCCAACAACCGGCTATATACGAGGGGGATGTTCGCCCATAGGAATGAAAAAAGCCTTTCCTACATACATACACAGCACTTGCAATGACTTCCCTTGCATCTATGTCAGTGCCGGTGTGAGTGGCTTGAAAATCAAAATAGCACCCTCCGATTTGGTGCAATTTGTGCAAGCAACAGTATGCGATATTGCCGAATAAAACCCTCGGTCAATTGAAAATAAAATTGTAACTTCGCATCTTCAATAAGATGCATCGATAACAATAAACGTATAGAAATGTCACAACATACAAGAGAAGAAAAACTTGCAGCCTTCGGGCGTCTGCTCGATGTGCTCGATGAGTTGCGCGTAAAATGCCCTTGGGATCGCAAGCAGACCAACGAAAGTCTGCGACCCAATACAATAGAAGAGACCTACGAACTGTGCGAGGCGATAATAAAATGCGACAACGACGCTATCAAAAAGGAGTTGGGCGATGTGTTGTTGCACGTCGTTTTCTACTCGAAGATAGGCGAGGAGCAGGGCTTGTACGATGTCGCCGATGTGTGCAATGCTCTGTGCGATAAGTTGATTTTCCGTCATCCTCACGTCTTTGGCGATGTCAGCGTCGATGGCTCGCGACAAGTGGAGCAGAATTGGGAGCAGATAAAACTCAAAGAGAAGGGCGGCAATAAAACCGTATTGGCAGGTGTCCCCGGTGGGCTGCCGGCCTTGGTCAAGGCTTATCGTGTGCAGGAGAAGGCTTGCAACGTAGGCTTCGATTGGGAGACACCCGAGCAGGTGTGGGATAAGGTGAAAGAGGAGTTTGAGGAGTTGATGTCGGAGGTGAAAAGTGGCAATCACGATAAGATGGAGGCCGAGATGGGCGATTTCATTTTCAGTATCGTCAACGCTGCAAGACTCTATAAGATTAACCCCGACAACGCACTTGAACGCACCAACCAGAAGTTTATTCGCCGATTTAACTACGTTGAGCAGGCAGCCATCGCGCAAGGTCGCAACCTCAAGGATATGACGCTTGCCGAGATGGATGAACTGTGGAATGAGGCCAAACATAAAGGATTGTAATACTATATGAAAGTCTGCATTGCCGAGAAACCAAGTGTTGCCAAGGATATAGCCCAAATATTGGGTGCAAACACACGTCGTGACGGTTATTACGAGGGTAATGGCTATTGCGTCACTTGGGTATTCGGACACTTGTGTGAATTGAAAGAGCCTCACGAATACGATGAGCGTTGGAAACGTTGGACGCTCAGTTCGTTGCCTATGATACCTCAACGATTTGGTATCAAACTCAAGGATGATAAGGGCGTCGAAAAGCAATTCAAGACAATCGAGCAACTTATCGCACAAGCCGAGTGTGTCATTAACTGTGGTGATGCCGGGCAGGAGGGTGAATTGATACAACGCTGGGTGATGCAGAAGGCCGGGTGCAAATGCCCCGTGCAACGCCTGTGGATATCTTCGCTTACCGAGGAGGCTATTCGCGAAGGTTTTGCCAAGTTGCGACCTCAAGAGGAGTTCAATCGCCTCTATTTGGCTGGACTTACACGCGCCATCGGCGATTGGTTGTTGGGTATGAATGCTACACGACTCTACACCCTGCGATATGGTCGCGACCGGCAGGTATTGTCGATAGGTCGTGTACAGACACCTACGTTGGCACTCATCGTCAACCGTCAGTTGGAAATTGAAAACTTCGTTCCCCAGCCTTATTGGGAGTTGAAGACCATATATCGCGATACTACTTTCTCGGTGACACAAGGCCGGTTTAATACCATCGAGGAGGGACAAAAAGCACTCGAAACCATTGTCGGTAAGCCCTTTACCGTAACCGATGTAACTACCAAAAACGGAAAGGAAGCACCACCAAGATTGTTCGACCTCACCAGCCTGCAAGTGGAGTGTAACAAGAAGTTCTCCTATTCGGCCGAAGAAACTTTGCAACTCATACAGTCGTTATACGAGAAGAAGGTCACAACCTATCCTCGTGTCGATACAACCTACTTGAGCGACGATATATACCCCAAAGTGAAGGGCATACTCAACGCCCTGCATCAGTATGACACGTTGGTACAACCACTCTTGCAGCAGGACAAGTTGCCAAAGAGTAAGAAGGTATTTGACAACAGCAAGGTTACCGACCACCACGCCATTATACCCACCAATGTCAAGGCCAACAATCTGACCGATCGCGAAAGGGCTGTTTACGACCTTGTTGTACGCCGATTTATCGCAGCCTTCTACCCCGATTGCCAAGTGGCCAACACCACGGTATTGGGACAAGTCGAGCAGGTGGAATTTAAGGTAACAGGCCGACAAATTCTCTCACCCGGCTGGCGTGTGGTGTTTGGTAAGGATGATGCCGGCGATGAGAATAACGAGAGCCAAATACTTCCCTCGTTTACGATAGGGGAGAGTGGCAGTCACGAGCCATCGCTCACCGAGAAGCAGACACAGCCTCCTAAACCCTATACCGAGGCTACCTTGTTGCGTGCTATGGAAACGGCTGGCAAGTCGGTCGATGATGAGATATTGCGTGATGCCCTCAAGGAAAACGGTATTGGTCGCCCCTCGACGCGCGCTGCCATTATAGAGATTCTTTTTAAGCGTAGGTACATTCGCAAGGAGCGTAAGAGCCTGACGGCTACGCCTACAGGTGTCGAACTTATACTGACCATTCGCAACGAATTGCTCAAGTCGGTCGAACTCACCGGACAGTGGGAAAACAAGTTACGCCGCATCGAGCGCAACGAGTATGAGCCGGCTACTTTCCTTGACGAGTTGAAAGCGATGGTCAACTCTATTGTGATAGATGTGTTGAGCGATAATACCGGTACGGTGGCCTCGACACCGGCCGAGGAGGAGAAGAAAAAGAGTAAGACTACCTCCAAAACTCCCGATGCCGAGAAGAAGCCTCGCAAGCCTCGTACAAAAAAGTCGCCCGACACGAATAAACCCATCATTTGCCCGCTATGTGGTAAAGGCAATGTAATAAAGGGTCGCAGTGCTTACGGTTGCAGTGCGTGGCAACAAGGGTGCAACTTCCGTTTACCCTTCGATACTTACGGTGCCGAGTTGACCCCCTCACAACTACAAGAAATAGTACAAAAGATAAAAGACCAAAATGGCAAATAACGTAAACCAAGAACTCTTCCCGATTGTTAACGAGCAAGGCGAGGTAATAGGACGTGCCACCCGTGCCGAGTGTCACAGTGGCAGTATGCTGTTACATCCTGTTGTGCATCTGCACATTTTCGACAGTAAGGGTCGCCTATACTTGCAGCGTCGCTCGATGAATAAGGATATACAACCCGGCAAGTGGGACACTGCTGTAGGTGGACATATCGACTATGGCGAGAGTGTCGATGAGGCTTTGCGTCGCGAGGTGCGCGAGGAGTTGGGTATTACGCGATTTACGCCCATTCACAACTTTACATATCACTTCCGTTCATCGGTCGAGCGTGAGTTGGTCTATTCCTATCGCACCATATACGAGGGCGAAATAAAGATTGACCCTGTCGAGATTGATGAAGGTCGTTATTGGGATATCGATGATATTATCGAGCAGTTGGGACAAGGCGTTTTCACGCCCAACTTTGAGCAAGAGTTTCAACGCTTGCTGACGGTAATACACGCCCATTAATGTTTTTTCAGAAAGTTTTATCGGCATAATAACTCTATTCGTCAATAAGTGAATAGGTTTCTCGATTATATTTCTTAATTTTGCAGAATGATTACGCCTATTATAGACAACAATAAGATTAATGAATTGAGCAACGCCCTGTTGCGCTGCAACAATATTGTTATAACCTGCCACGTTGCTCCCGATGGCGATGCCATAGGGTCGTCGTTGGGTTGGTGTCACTTCCTACGCAAGTTGGGGCGAAATGTTACGGTGGTTGTCCCCGATATGATACCACGCAACCTGCACTTCCTGCCCGGTGTGCGTTATGTATTGGTATATACACAGCAACCCGAAAAGGCTGTTGCTGCCATTGCAAACGCCGACTTGATATTCTCGCTCGACTATAATGCGTTGCATCGTGTCGATAAGTTGTCATCCTACATTGAGCAGTCGTCGGCTTATAAGGTATTGATTGACCATCACCTCGAGCCGGAGCCTTTCTGCGACCTTATTATTTCGCACCCCGAAATTTCATCTACCTGCGAGTTGATATTTCGCGTGATATGGCAGATGGGGCGTTATCGCTTTATGAGTCGCACTTCGGCCGAATGTATCTATACAGGTATGATGACCGATACCGGCAACTTTACCTACAACTCCAATCACCCCGAGATATATGAAATCATTGCCCAACTTGTCAGGAAGGGCATCGATAAAGACTACATATACAACCTTGCCTGCAATACCCACACTGCCCACAAGTTGCAACTGAATAGTTATGCCATTTGCAACAAAATGGAACTCTTTACCGAGTATGGTGCTGCTATGATATACCTCACACACGAGGAGATGTCGCGCTACAACTTCCAGAAGGGCGATTGCGACGGATTGGTAAACGTGCCTCTCAGTATCAAGGATATATACTTCTCGGCATTCATTCGCGAAGACAAGGAGTATGTCAAGATATCGCTGCGTTCGCAAGGCGACTTTGCTGTCAACACCATTGCTGCCGAGCATTTCGGTGGAGGTGGACACCTCAATGCTGCCGGTGGCGAATTTTATGGTACTCTTGACGAGGCTATTGCCAAGTTTCGCGAGATTTTACCCCTCTATTGCGCTAACCAAGAATCACAATCGTAAAGCATATAATAGAATATGAAGATAATGAAAACAGTAAAACTACTATGCAGTGCAATGGCTCTGCTCATATCGGCACTTGTTGCTACATCCTGCGAAGACACAAAGTCGTATGCCGAACTGCTCGACGAAGAGAATGAAGCCGTCGATAAGTTCTTGGAAACACAGACTGTTATCGAATCTATCCCTGCCGATAACAACTTTCAAGTAGGCAAGAATGCCCCATACTATAAACTCGATGAGGACGGCTATGTATATATGCAAGTGCTCCACAAGGGCGACGGTGGTATGGCGAAATACAACGATGTGATATTCTTCCGCTATTCGCGTATGAACATCCTCACTTGGGCCGATGGTGGCGACCAGATTATTTCGGGTAACGATGATAATGTATCGCAAGCATACTCGTTTAATTTCCAAAACACCACCTTGAGTTCTACTACGCAGTATGGTACAGGCATACAAGAGCCGCTCAAGTACCTCGAACTCAACTGTCAAGTTAATCTTCTCATCAAGTCGAAGGCCGGCACGTTGAGCGAACTCACATCGGTTACTCCTTATCTGTACAACGTTCGTTATTTCCCTTCTAATATTTAATGGTATAAGGAATAGAAGAGTGTATAACTTACCCTCATCTATAAACCCTAAACTCTAAACTCGCATAATAATGTCACTTATCAAATCAATTTCAGGTATAAGAGGCACCATCGGTGGAGCCGTTGGTGAAGGACTCAATCCTCTTGATATAGTAAAGTTTACAGCGGCTTACGCTGCATTTATTCGTAAAAATACACCCCTCGACAGCAACCGTATTGTGGTAGGTCGTGATGCTCGCATATCGGGCGAGATGGTTATGCACACCGTTGTTGGTACGCTTATGGGTATGGGCTGGGATGTAGTATATATAGGTCTTGCTTCGACCCCCACTACCGAGATTGCCGTAACAGGCGAGGGTGCCTGTGGTGGTATTATACTCACTGCAAGCCACAACCCTAAGCAGTGGAATGCGTTGAAGTTGCTCAATGAGAAAGGCGAATTTCTTAATGCTGCCGAAGGTCAAGAGGTTTTGCGCATAGCCGAGGCCGAGGAGTTTACATTTGCCGACGTCGATCACTTGGGTCAACTCATCAATATCGACGATTACAACCAACGCCACATTGCTCAAGTATTGGCTCTTGCATTGGTCAATCGTGAGGCCATTGAAGCAGCCAACTTTACCGTTGCCATCGACTGTGTCAACTCGGTGGGTGGTATCGTTATACCTCAACTCTTGCGCGCCTTGGGTGTGAAAAATATTATCGAACTCAACTGCGACCCCACAGGACATTTTGCTCACAACCCCGAGCCTATTCCTGCCAATCTTACCGAGATTGCCGATGTGATGCGACAAGGTAAAGCCGATGTAGGTTTTGTTGTTGACCCCGATGTCGATCGTCTGGCCATTATATGCGAGGACGGCGAAATGTTTGTCGAGGAGTACACCCTCGTTGCTGTTGCCGACTATGTGTTGCGCCACACACCCGGTAGCACCGTTTCAAACCTCAGTTCATCAAGAGCCTTGCGCGATGTCACTCGCAAGTATGGCTGCGAATACAATGCTGCTGCCGTTGGCGAGGTTAATGTAGTTGAGAAGATGAAAGCCACCAACGCCATTATCGGTGGCGAAGGTAACGGTGGTGTGATATATCCCGAGAGTCACTACGGTCGTGATGCACTTGTAGGCATCGCGCTATTCCTCTCGCACCTCGCTATCGAGAAGAAAACCGTTAGCGAACTCAAGGCTACATATCCTCCCTACAGCATCACTAAACAGAAGATTGAACTTACGCCCGATATCGATGTAGATGCGTTGCTCGTGGCTGTTAAGGAGAAATATGCCGGCGAAGAGATTAACGACATTGACGGTGTGAAAATCGACTTTGCCGACAGTTGGGTACACTTGCGTAAGTCAAATACCGAGCCTATCATTCGCGTTTATGCCGAGGCGCACAGCGAGGAGGCTGCCGAGCAAACTGCCGCCGGCGTAATGGACGTAATAAAGAGCATCGTGGGTAAATAAATTACCGTAAAATAGTAGGTAGAAATTACCAACCAACATACAAGAGGCTGTATCAAAATGTTGATACAGCCTCTTGTCGTTACGCGCCAAGCGAGGATAAGGTTACTTCTCTAAACCATCTTCTTACGACATTTAAGCACCTTTTATAAAGAAATCACGCCTGCTCCTTGTGGGGCAGGCGTGGTGTGCGATAGAATGAATTTTTTTATTATTTCAAGTTCTTCAATTTCTTGTCGGCATCGGTAGCAGGGCGAATGCTGATGGCAAAGCCACCACCACGTGCCATATCGATATTAAGTCGGGTCTTCGATGTGATGATACCGGTCTTGATGTCGTATGAGTCGGGCTTGGTTGCATAATCGGCTTTCTTGCCATCGCAGTAGAGTGTGGCAACATAGCGTATGCCTTTGTCGAGGAAGTCAAACTCTACTTCCATTTCGCGCTCGTTCTCATCGGTTACACCACCTACAAACCAATTGTCGGTACCTTTGGCCTTACGGGCGGCTACTATATATTCGCCCGGCTCTGCTGCGAGGTAGTGACTCTCATCCCAATCTACGGCAACGTCTTTAATAAATTGGAAAGCATCCATATACTTCTCATAATGCTCGGGCAGGTCGGCTGCCATTTGCAAGGGCGAGTACATAGTAACGTACAATGCCAATTGGTTGCATATTGTAGTGTTGCAGTACGAATCGTTCTCGGGATTAATCTTCGAAATGTCCATTACGAAGATACCGGGAGTGTAGTCCATAGGGCCACCTTGCAAGCGAGTAAAAGGCAGAATAGTCGTATGGTGAGGGTGCGAACCGGTAAAGGCTTGGTGTTCGGTGCCACGAGCCGACTCGTTGCCTATGAGGTTGGGGTAGGTGCGGCACAAGCCGGTGGGGCGTACTGCCTCGTGTGCATTCACCATAATGTGGTGCTTGGCAGCCTCGGTAACAGCATACAAGTAGTGGTTGTTACACCATTGACCGTAGTGATGCTCTCCACGAGGAAGCATATTGCCTACATAGCCACTCTTGATAGAGTTATATCCGTGCTTCTTCATCAACTCGAAGGCTGCATCCATATGACGCTCGTAGTTGCGAGTCGAGCCCGATGTTTCGTGGTGCATCATAAGGCGCACGCCCTTGCTGTGGGCATATTTGTTGAGCATATCGATGTCGAAGTCGGGGTAGGGTGTGACAAAGTCAAATACATAATCTTTGCTCTTACCCGACCAATCTTCCCAACCGGTATTCCAGCCCTCTACCAATACTTGGTCGAAGCCGTGTTCGGCTGCAAAGTCGATGTAACGTTTCACGTTTTCGTTGTTAGCACCGTGGCGACCATTGGGCTTGGCTTTAGAATAGTCGGTTTTGTCTATTTGTACCGAGGGGAGGTCGGTGTAAGCCCAAGTACTCTTGCCGGTAATCATCTCCCACCATATACCCACATATTTCATTGGCTTAATCCACGATGTGTCATCATAGGCACAAGGCTCGTTGAGGTTGAGGATAAGATTCGACGCAAGGATGTCGCGGGCATCATCGCTCACCATCACGGTACGCCAAGGCGTGGTGCAAGGTGCTTGCAAGTAACCCTTGTGACCACGAGCATCGGGGGTAAGCCACGAACGGAACACAAAGTTCTTGTCGTCGAGGTTGAGGTGCATACAAGAGTAATCTACAAGTGCTGCCTCGTGAATGTTGATGTACAACCCTTCATCGGTCTTGAGTTGCAATGAGGTTTGAACACCGGTCTTTGAGAATGCTGTTTGCGATATGTTGTACTCATAAGCGTTGTCAAAAAACGAACGGATTTCGGATAGGCGCGATACAACGTAGTCATACTCTTGGGTGTCATAGTCGCCCGGTATCCAATAGGCTGTGTGGTCGCCGGTCATAGCAAACTCGGTAAACTCCTCCTTCACGGTGAAGTAAGTGAGGTTGTCTTGTTCGGGAAATTCGTAACGGAAACCTACACCGTCGTTATATACACGAAAACGGATGGTTACATAGCGCAAGCCTTCTCGTTTGGGCTTATCGGGATTCGATTGCTCGAGTTGTACCTCAAGTTCTTTGTATTGGTTGCGAATAGTGCTGTTTTCGCCCCATACAGGTGCCCAAGTTTCATCAAACGATGATTTTCGCGCTTTCTTTATCTTGAAATTCTTGGTAAGCGAGTAGTCATCGACAAGTTCTATACCCAGACGGCTGGGTTTGATAACCTCTTTACCTTTGTAAGTTATGTTATATTGGGGTATGCCTTCCACAACGTCAAACTCCACTTTTATATCTCCGTTGGGCGACGATTGTTTCTCCTTGGCTTCAACAATGCCTGTGCAGCACACAAGTGCCATAAGGGCTATTGCAAATCTTTTCATTGGTCTTATATTTAAGGTTGTTTTTATCTCTCCTGCGCGATAGTGGCTGTTATTTTACCACTTTGGCAAGGTATATAATAACGGGGAAGTGGTCGCTGTAACCATTCAGCCAACGGCCTTGGGCGTGTGTGCGTTTGGGATAACCCTTGTACTTACCACTGTCCTGACGGAGGAAGTCTTTGTTGAAAATCTCCGATTTGAAATATTTAAGTGTCGAACGGTCCTTACCTACAAGATTTCCCGATACGATTATTTGATCGAAGAGATTCCACTTGCCTTGATAACCAAGTGTGCCGAAACCCTCGTCATACAACTTCCACATTGTGTTGAAGTAGCCATTCTCTTTCACTTCGCTTTGCTCTTTTACAGCACCCAGCACCTCGCTGCAACTCTTGTTGTAGGGGTCGTCATTAAGGTCGCCCATAATGATTACTTTCGATTGTGGGTCGGCAGCCAATACCGAGTCGGCAAGTTGGCGCGAGAGGGCTGCGGCAGCCTCACGACGGCAACGCGATTGCGCCTCGCCACCCAAGCGCGAAGGCCAGTGATTTACAATAATATGTACTCGCTCACCGGCAAGGCGGCCACTTACAAGCAGTTGGTCGCGAGTGAGCGTATTGGGCGAACACTCTATAAACAGGCGTGCGCTTATCGCTGTATCTACCTCAAATTGGTCGCGGTCATACAGCAAGCCCACATCCACACCACGACGGTCGGGGCTGTCAAAGTGTACGATGTCGTAGTTGCGATTGGCAAGTTCGCCTGTCTTGATAAGGTCCTCAAGAACTTGGCGATTCTCAATCTCGCTTACACCTATCACGGCAGGGCCTTGGGGGCAGAACTTGTCTGTAGCCAATTTGCCTATGGTATAAGCCATATTCTTCAACTTGTTCTGGTATTTCAATGCTCCCCAACGATATGTTCCGTCGGGCAGAAACTCCTCGTCGTTGGTGTCGGGATTATTGATTGTGTCGAAAAGGTTTTCGAGGTTGTAAAATGCCACCGAATAGACGGCTGCTTTTTGTTGAGCCAAGGTTACTCCTGTAAACAATACGCTCAAAATAAGGGCAATCGCTGTTTTCTTCATTGTATTTGATTTTGTGTTTTTTCCGATTTAGGGTGTAAATATACTATTTAATTGTGAATAATTGGAACTCTTTGCCATAAGATTTAAAAAATTACGCGATAAAAATACTTTTTCGGTCGGTTGGGGCAATTTATAGTGCTTGCTTCTTCGGCTATTTTCTCTCTCTGCACATCGCTGTGAATAGCCGTAAATAATCTATTAACAAACAACGACGTGAAATTTTATAATAATGTAATAGGTTATTCCGAAAGTTTTTTGTTATTTTGCACTCTTCTCTATTGTGCAGTAGTGTGCATTATGGTGAACTATGAAATATGAAAAACAACCAAGAATAATAAAAATTAAAAAATAATACAATCTAATTATCTAAAAATTAAACACTTTCTTATGAAAAGAAGTTTTTGGACAACAGTTATCCTTGCACTGGCAATTGCCTTGCCTACACAGGCAGGTATTGTGCGAGGTACTGTTATCGACGACGTGACCAAGAAGCCTCTTGCAGGTGTTACGGTGTCGATTAATGGTGGAGGTGTATCTGCCGTTACTGCTTCGGATGGCACTTATGTGCTCAATGATGTTGAAGAAGGTAATACTGTTATTGCCTTTGGTGGTGAGAACTATCAGGCTCAGTCGATTGACATCACTGTCCTCACTGAACCTACTGTGGTTAATGTCGAGATGGCTCCTATGGCCGATGCCAAGAAGGATGCCGAGGTTGATGCCTTGGCTTCACGCGAGGAGAATACTCTCCTCTTCGATGAGGCTATGCTCGAGGATGAAGGTGCTACCTCAAGCCAATCGGTAGCATATCTTGCCGGCTCTTCCGACGACCCATTCTTGAGTGCATCGAGTTATGTTTATAGCCCTATGCGTTTCTCTATCCGTGGTTACGACCAACGCGATCACGCTACTTACATCAATGGTATCGACTTTACCGATACCGAGCGTGGACGTTTCAACTATTCGAGCCTCGGTGGTCTTAACAATGCTACTCGCAACAAAGACATCGTTCACGGCTTGGAAATGACAGGATTCGGTTACGGCTCGCTCACTGGTGCTACCAACATCAATACACTCGCTGCCGACTATGCTGCCGGTACGCAAGTGGGTCTTGCCTACACCAATCGTGCCTACAACCTTCGCGCTCAAGCCACTCACGCTACCGGTTTGATGGACAACGGTTGGGCTTTCACTGCATCGATGGTGTATCGTTGGGCTGAAAAGGGTCGTGCCGAAGGTACTTCATACAACTCTCTCGGTTATTTCTTTGCCGCTCAAAAGATTTTCGGCGACCACAGCATCGCTCTTACTACTTGGGGTGCTCCCACACAACGTGGTCAGTCGAGTGCCTCTACCCAAGAGGTGTATGACTATCGTGGCATATATTACAACTCTTATTGGGGTTATCAAGATGGTAAGGTGCGCAACTCTCGCGTGGTGGAGAGTTTCGACCCCACTGTTTTGTTGAACTATGAGTGGGACATCAACCCCGAAAGTTCGTTGAAGGTGGGTGCTGCTTTCCATTATAATATGTATAGCAACAGTGCATTGTCATTCTACAACGCACCCGACCCACGCCCCGACTACTATCGCAATCTGCCCAGTTTCCAATATACCAACTTGGGCGTTAACGGCCCCGGCGATACCGAAGACCCCAACTACGGTTACGTTAACCAAGACCTCTACAACTCGTTGGAGAATAATTGGATTAACAACAACACCGATGTAACTCAAATCAATTGGGATGCGCTCTATCAAGCCAACTACTTGAACAATGCTGCCAACCCCAACGGTAGCGCACACTATATGCTCGAGCGTCGTCACAACAACTTGATGGAGACTGCCTTGAATGCTCTATATACCAATCAAGTTACCGACAAACTCAAACTCAATGCCGGTATCTCTGCCAAGTATGGTAAGGGTATGCACTACAAAACTGTTGAAGACCTCTTGGGTGGTAATCAATGGATAGACATTGACCAATTTGCCGAGCGTGACTTTGCCAACAATACAACCATTATCCAAAACGATGTGGACAACCCCAACAGAGTCGTTAAGGAGGGTGATGTATTTGGTTACAACTACAACTTGCACATTGCCAAGGCTTCGGCATTTATCGACAACTTCTGGAATACTCGCTACTTCGATATCTACTACGCTGTAGCATTGAACTACACTCAATTCCAACGCGAAGGTTTGATGCGCAACGGTCGTGCCGAGGTGATAGGCGCGCAATCTAAAGGTTTCGGTCGCCTCTCTTGGTGTCTCGATCCCAGTTTCAAGGCCGGTCTTACTTGGAAGGCCGGTCCTCACAACCGTGTTATGCTTAACGTTCTTGCCGAGTCGCGCGCGCCGCTACCTTCATATAGTTATGTAGCACCTCGTGTTAAGGACGAGTTGATTCCCGGTCTTCAATCGGAGAAAGTCCTCTCTTACGACCTCAACTGGATGTTCAACTGGTCACGCGTGAAAGGTCGTGTAACACTCTTCCAAACACATATGATCGACGGTACAGAGAGTACAGGTTACTACCACGATGAGTTCCGTACTTATGTCAACCACACACTCACAGGCGTTGACCGTGTATTCCGTGGCGTTGAGTTGGGCGTTGACATCGACCTCGTTGCCGGTTTCTCTCTCGAACTTGCTGCCAACATCGGCGACTACCGTTACACCGACGACTGTATTGGTGTGATGAGTGCCGAGAATGGTTGTAACCTCTTCACCGGTGAACTTCCTACCGACTTGTCCGAAACTACCGACGTGATAGAGAAAGTGTACACCAAAGACTTGATGGTTGCTAACGGCCCTCAAATCGCTGCAAGCATTACTCTTGACTACTTCCACCCAACTATGTGGTTTGCCGATATTACTTTGTCATACTACGACAAGAACTACCTCGACTTCTCGCCTGCTCGTTTCACCAAGATGAACGTTGACGGTGGCTACTATCTCAACGAGGTTGGTCAATACCAATACTATGCCGGTTATGACGAAGAAACCAAGAAAATATTGGGTACACAAGAACGCCTCAAAGGTGGCTTCTTGCTCGATGCTTCGGTAGGTAAAGTGCTTTACTTCAACAACCGTAAGCAATCATTGAACATCAACTTGAGCCTCAATAACTTGCTCAACAACACCGAGATGGTAACAGGTGGCTATCAACAATCGCGCTTGAGCCGCAACACCAAGAGTGCTGTTAAGGCTATTGAGCCTGTTGACAAATTCCCCAACCGCTACTACTATGCGTGGGGCTTCAATATGTTCCTCAACGTAGCGTTTAAATTCTAATATGTGATACCTGATAAAAGCAGAAACAACTATGAAACAAAGAAAATATATATGGACAATGTTGGCAGTGCTTGGATTGGGCATTACCGGATGTCAGCCCGAGCCACTTGCCGAAGATAGTGTTATAGTATCGCAGAGCGATGCTTGGCAACCTACTATGTCTATCAGAGAGTTTAAAGTATCATACGACGTCAAAGACTCGCTCTTTTCGGTCAACAACATCGAAAGCGATGTCGTGATTCGTGGTCGTGTCATCAGTACCGACGTTGCCGGTAACATCTACAAATATTTCGTTATGCAAGATGAAAACGGCGATGCGCTCAAGGTGAGTGTCGATGCCGGTAGCCTTTCGGGTACTATCCCTATGGGTCAAGAGATTGCAATACAATGTAACGGACTTACACTCGGTCGCTATGCCGATATGGTGCAACTCGGTGTTGAGTCATTCAACGATGAGAAAATGCGCGTTGAGCCGGGTCGTGTGCCTTATCCCTACTTCTCTGAGCGTATGCAACTCATTGGTACTCCCGATGTGAGCAAGATTGTGGTTGATACAATGACCATCAAGGAATTGCTTGCTTCCGACTCTACTGTACACAGCAAACTTATCTGCATCAAGGACGTACACTTTACAGGCCTTGGCGATGACGGCGAGAGCCTGCGCGATGCCGAGAAGATTTTTGCTCCCTCTACTTTCAACGGTACTTACAACGTAGGTTATCCCCAATCGCGTCAGATTGCCGATGCAAGTGGCAACGTGGCCTATATCTCTACCAGCGAATATGCTCGCTTTGCCGAGATGGCTATTCCTGCCGAAGATGTATGGGGCGATGTAGTGGCTATTGTTGGCTGGTACGACGATAAGGCCGATGACGACTCAAGTGGTGAGTTCCAATTGACTATCCGTACACTCGACGACCTACAAGGCTTCTTCGACGGCTCGGGCAATAAACCCGAAGGTGGCGATGATGACCCCGACACCCCCATAACAGGAAACGGTGACGGCAGCAAAGAGAATCCCTACAACGTAGCCTCTGCCACACAAGTTCAAGATGGCAAGTTTGCTTGGATTAAAGCCTATATCGTAGGTCAGGTATCGGACGAGTGGGATACCGATATGCAATACGATGCACCCTTCACAGGTGGTACCAACGACGATGGTAGCATTAAGACCTATGGTACCAACTTGCTCATTGCCGATGATGTAAATGCCAATACTACTGCACAAGTAATGCCCGTACAATTGCCGAGTGGTGCTGTGCGTCGTGCTATAAACCTTGTTGAGCACCCCGAAATGGATAGCAAAGAGGCTCTTATTTATGGTAAGTTGACCTCATACTTTGGCACTGCCGGTGTGAAAGAGGTAAGTTGCGCTATTGTAGATGGTGAGGTGTATGGTGTTGACCCCACTACAGTAGAAACTCCCGAAGGTGCTGTAATCTTTGAAGAATCATTCCTCTCTTCTCAAGGCTCATTCACCATCAAGGATGTAACTTTGCCCTCCGAACTTACTTATGTATGGAGTGCTGCACCCGATTACAAGTGTATGAAGGCTTCGGCTTATAAAGGTAGTGCATTGCAAGCCGAGAGTTGGTTGATTTCGCCTGCTATCGCATTGAACGGTAAGGCTGCTACATTGTCATTTGAGCACGCATCGAAGTTCGCTAAAAACAATGCACAAGAGATGCAATTGCATTACAGTGTCGATGGTGGTGCTACTTGGACGGAGTTGGCTATTCCTACTTACTCGCCCGGCGAATACCAATTCGTTCCCTCGGGTAGCGTAGAATTGCCCGCTGCTCAAAATGTGCAAATTGCTTTCGTTTATAAATCTACCTCAAGCAATGCTTGTACTTGGGAGGTTAAGAACGTGAAGGTTTATCAATAATAAGAATCCTATAAACCATAAGAAAAATGAAAAAATTAGGATATATAAGTATGCTTGCGGCAACAGTATTGTTGAGCGCTTGCAACAACTTTGAGCCATTCGATTTTACCGAGGTGGAAAATGGTGGCTATATCGAGCCTGCCGGTAGTGGTACTTTGGCCGATCCCTATAACGTATCTAAAGCCCTTGAGGTGCAAGATAACTCTTCGGCTTGGGTGAAAGGTTACATCGTAGGACAAGTAGCCGGTGCCGATATTGCTTACGACTCGCAATTCGACGCACCCTTTACAGGTGCTGTATATGACGACGGTGTTTCTACCGTAGGTACTAACGTGCTTCTTGCTGCCAAGGAGGATGAGAGCAATCACTCGGCTTGCTTGGTGGTACAGTTGCCCAAGGGCGATGTGCGTACTGCACTCGAACTGCTTGCTCACCCCGAAAACGACGGTAAAGAGGTCGAACTTTATGGTAAGTTGACCAAATACTTCGGCGTGTCGGGTTTGAAAGAGACTCAAGCAGCCATCTTCAATGGCGATACATTGGGTACATTACCTGCTGTTGATACCCCCGATACTCCCGAAGAAGGAGTGCTGTTTGCTGAAACATTTACATCTTCGTTGGGCGATTTCACTATCGAAGATAAGAACTTGCCTGCCGGACTCTCATTCGTATGGCAATACTCAAGCAACTATAAGTGTGCCAAGGCTTCGGCTTACTATCAAAAAGATTACGTTGCCGAGAGTTGGCTCGTGTCGCCTACCATCGAATTGAACAACAAGCCTGCCACCTTGATTTTCGACCACGCTGCCAACTATATCAAGAACGACAAGGAGAAAGATATGCGCGTGTTCTACACTATCGATAATGGTACCAATTGGGTAGAGGCTGCTATCCCCAACTATCCTGCCGGTGGCAACTTTACATTCGTATCGTCGGGCGAGATTGGTTTCCCCGCTGCTGCAAGCATCAAGTTTGCCTTTGTTTACTCATCTTCTTCAAAGGGTGCTTGTACTTGGGAACTCAACAATGTTAGGGTACTTGACAAGGAGGCTTCTGTTATAACTCCCGACAATCCCGATACACCCGTTACACCTCCCGTTGATGGTGAGGGCGACGGTAGCCGCCAAAATCCCTTCAATGTTGCTTCGGCTGTTGCTCAAAACAACAGTGGTGCCAAGGTGTGGGTTAAAGCATTCATCGTAGGACAATCTTCGGGTACGACTATGGCCGATGCCGAGTTTGATGCACCGTTCAATATCCCCGGCACATCTACTCAGGGTACAAATATCTTTATTGCCGATGATGCGACAACAACATCTATTGATGCTTGTATGCCCGTACAACTTCCACCGGGAGCAGTTCGCAATGGTATCAACTTGCCCGACAATCCTGCAATGGATGGCAAAGAGGTACTTCTCTATGGCGATTTGGTGAAATACTTTGGTGCCAATGGTCTTAAGAACGTAACTTGTGCCATTGTCGATGGTACTGTATATGGCAAAGAGCCTATAGTTGCCGACGATAATGACATCCTCAATGTTCCCTTCACTTCGGGCTTGGGTGGCTTCGAGGCTTTCAGCATTAAGGGCGATCAAACTTGGACATCTGATGCTACCTATGGTGCCAAGATGTCGGGTTTTGCCAATAGCCGTAGCAACGCCAACGAAGATTGGTTGGTATCGCCCGCACTCAACCTCGCCGGTAAGGACAAGGTGGTATTGACATTCGACCACGCTATCAACAAAGGCGACTTGGCCAACTTGAAGACCAACCACACACTGTGGATTACCGATGAATATACCGAAACAACTCCCACCGATGCTGTGTGGGAACAAATCGAAATCACAACCTATCCCGACGGTGCAAGTTGGACTTTTGTATCATCGGGCGAGATTGTTATTCCTGCCGAATATTTGAAAGACAATGTACGCATCGCATTTAAATATTTGTGTAGCGACAATGAGTCGGCTACTTGGGAAATACGCGATTTGCTTATGAGATAATTCACATCACCTATCTATAGTAAACAAGCCTCTGTATGCACAGAGGCTTGTTTATTATGCAAGAGTTTACAATTATCAAAAAAAAATTGTCACTGCACATTTTTTTTTGATAGCGCTTTATTATTGCCTATATTTGTAATGGAGTTGTAACATCGGTGAGGTCTTTTCGCGATGTTCACCCCATTAGATTTATAGCAAACACAAACACTTAAATAACTAAAGCTATGAGAAAAATTAAGTTCTTAACACTGCTATTGCCACTCTTTGCTGTCAATACATTGTTTGCGCAAGAAGGTAATGTGGTTTTTTCGGCCGACTTCAACGATGGATATGTGGCCGAAGGATGGGTCGCTCACGACTCTAACAACGATGGCACTACTTGGGCTATAGATGCCAACCTCAATGGCTATGTATATAATGGCATTGCCAATAAGAGTGCTGCCGAGGATTGGCTCTTTTCTCCTCAATTCTCTATCGAAAAGGGTAAGCACTATCTGTTGACATATACAGTTGCACAACGTGGTGCTTTCGATGCCGATGTGATTACTATCAGTTACGGTAACTCGGCTACGCCTGCCGATATGATAAATACTATTGTCGAAGAAACCTACAATATGACAGGTGGTATGGTTACTCGCTATTGCCATCTGTATGCCGAGCAAGATTGCAGTTATGTGTTGGGTATGAAAATTACTTCGCCAGCCAACAACGGTATCGTTTCGCTCAAGTATCTTGAGATTAAGGAAACCCAAGGTCAGTTCCCACAACCGGTGCCTGCTATGGTAGCCAATATGGATCCCGAGGCACAAACAGTGGCTATTCGCTGGCTCAATCCTCGCAAGGATACCGAAAATGCTTTCATTAGCGACAAGATGGATGCTCTCATATATGAAGATGAAGAACTTGTTGCTTATATAGAAGGCGTTGCCCCGGGTAAGGAGTGCGAGTACCTCTTTAAACCAACTAACTTCTCAGGTAAGCACGTCATTGGCGTATCTGTAATGGTGGATGGTAATGTGGCCGAAAAGATTACTAAAGAGTTGAATTACGACGATGTAAAAGGTGCCCCGGTGCCTATTTATACATTCCCCTTGAAAAATAAAACCGATTTCGCAAATTGGGTGGTCGAAGATGTCGATCAAAACAATTCAACGTGGAAATATGAATATGGTGCTGCAACTATTCCTTACTATTTTCAAGGTGTTAATGATTGGTTGATTACCCCCGGATATGAGTTGGAATTAGGTAAACGATATGTCCTCTCTTACGAACTTAAAACCTCTATGGGATTTAAAGCAGACCTTGAGGTAACAATGGGTAATGCTCAAAATTCTGCCGCTCAAACACAAGTCCTTTGTACATACAAGGATATGGAGCATAACGGATTTGTTACGTTCCAAACACCTCAATTCGTTGTCGAAACTGCCGGAACATACTATTTTGCTTTCCACGCCACAGCAGTTGGTAACTTTATCGATCTCAGAAATGTCACTATTAATATTGTTGAGTCGAGCGATGATGTTGCCGATGAGGAATTGGTTTATGAAGAAGAACCTGAAAACATCCTTCCGGACAATATCAATGGCGACTTGACTATCGAAGTGCCTTACCACCAACGATTGTCTTCCGAGGGTATTGAATTGTATGCCGCATTCACCAATGCACTAATCGACCAATACACATTAGCCCCCAATGGTATATATTGTATGGAGCCTCGCAACAACGAATACTATGTTAATTTGACAAAGCCGTTGAAAGAAATAAATCTCGCCGGTGGTGCCGTTTATAACAATGGTAAGATTTATTGCAACGAATATGATGCTACAGGTAACTATCAAGATGCATATCCCGTATGGCGAATACTCGATGCCAAGACTATGGAAGTCTTGTCCGAAACTACTCTCAATAATAATTGTGAGAATACTACTATATCAATGGCCTATGATGCTACTGCCGACAAAATTTACGGCTTAGTAAAAGACTATGTCGATACTTGGTTGGTCGTTATTGACCCTGCTACAGGCGCAATGACTCGCGTTGGCGATAAACTTGACTATCGTAAACGTTTTCTTGCCATAGGATGTAATGTGCAAGGCGAGTTGTACGGTGTATATATGACCGAAGATAATGTTACAGGCGACCAAGTACAATATTTGGCACGTATCAACAAAGAAACAGGTTTTGTTGCTGCCATTGGTCAAATTACAGGCCTCAATATGATGCCCAACGATATGTTGATTAACTTCAAGATGCGTCAGTCGCTCTTCTTCAATAATCAAACAGGTAAACTATATTGGTTCTTCGGTAGTTCAAGTTCTGCTCTTGGCGCACAATATGGCGCACTCTTTGAATTGAATACGCTCAGTGCAAATGCTGTGTTGCAAACTTGGCGCGACGACGTTTTTGCTATCAGTGGTGCTTTCTTTGTTGAACCTAACTTAGGCGCTCCCAATATTGTCACAAACATTTCTTACACCCCCGATGCTGTAGGCTCTCTTGAAGGTGAAATCAAATTTACTGTTCCTGCCACATCTTACAGTGGCGATGCCTTGGATGCCCCTGTTGACTATCAAATAGTAAATATCGACAAAGACAGCATTATGTATGTAGGTACTGCTCAACCCGGCGAAGTGGTTACTATCGAGCATACCGCTACCGAAGGTATTCACAACCTCTCGTTTGTCGCTTACAATACTTACGGATATAGTCCTGCCATCAGTTACACAATACTTGTCGGATTCGACAAGCCTGCCGAGCCTGTCAATATACTTTTGGTCGATGACCTCGAAAGAAACGTTGTTCTCACTTGGGACGCACCTGAGTTGGGCGTAAACGGCGGTGTATATGATGAAAGCAAACTCTCATACGATGTCGTTCGTTACCCCGATGAAGTAACTGTTGCAACAGGACTTACAGTTAATCGTTTCGAAGAAACACTTGGCGAGGATATGACAAGATATTACTATGTAATTTACTCTTGCAGCGAGGGCGAGCGAGTTAAGGGTGCTGTTTCAAACGATGTCGTTGTTGGTGCTCCTCTATTGCCCCCTTATGGTGGTATCTTCAATTCGTACAATGATATGTTCAACTATTATACTATCATTGATGCCAATGAAGACTTCTACTCTTGGATGTGGGATGAAACTACAGGTGCTGCATTCTACCCATTCAACTATCAACTCGCTGCCGATGATTGGATGATTTCGCCTCCTATCGAGTACTTTGTTGGGGATATTTATACACTTAAGTTCTCGGCTTTCTCTACCGACCCCGACTATCTCGAGTCGATGAGCGTGCATTTGGGTAGTGCTAAGACTCCTCAAGGTCAAGCTATTCTCTTGATGGATCAACCCCAATTACCTGCTATCGATGATGATGGAACTGTCGAAGTTTACTCTATTGACTTTACCGTTCCTCAATCGGGTGTATATTACTACGGATTCAGAGCCTATTCCGATGCTTGGCAAGAGTATCTATACCTCTACGACGTATCGGTATCGAAGAAGGTCGATGGCTCGGTTGAAGGCGTTGAGCGTTACAACAGAGAATTTGATGCTTACTACTATCAAAACGGTATCTCGGTTATCAACCCCAATGCTGTCGAGGTTGCTATATACACTACAAACGGTATCCTCGTTCACACATCGGCAGAAACCGAATATAACGTACAACTTGCCCCCGGCATCTACATTGTTAAGTCGGCTAAGTTGGTTGTTAAGGTTGTAGTACGATAATAATACCATCAATACTATCTACGGCGATTTCATTGCGAAATCGCCGTTTTTTTGTCCTTGTTTGGTTATACGACTTTGTTAACGGTTAACGATGTTATTTGTTAAAATGAGAAAAAATTTAAGCCGATTTTAAACCATAATCTCTTCCCATAGTCATAATGACAAACGCACAGAGAAAGCGAATAAGAAACAAAAAAATTATAAACCTAAAAACGTAGAATTATGAAAAAAGTATTTATGTCGGCACTCGTAATATGTGCTATGTCAATGTCGAGTGTAGCCTTTGCTCAAGAGTGTAAAAAAGATGATTGCAAGCAACAAGATAAGGCTGAATTTATGCAGAAACGTTGTACCAAAATAGTGCAAGAACTCAACCTTACCGATGAGCAAATAGAGCAAATCAAAGCCTCGAAGGAGGAGATGAACAAGGAGAAGAAGGGTGCACGTCAATCGGTCGATGCTGCTCGCAAGAAACACCAAGAGAATATCGACAAAATCCTTACTCCCGAGCAAAAAGCCAAGATGCAAGAGATGCGCAAGCAACGCCCCGATAAGAAAGAGATGCGTCACCACAGAGGTATGCACAAGATGGGTAAAGACAGTATGCGTCCTTGTCCCGAGATGAGAGGCAAAAACCGTCCTATGCGCAACGACAGTTGCTGTGTGGAGAAACCCTGCGAGAAGATGAATAAATAAACCTAAAATGCAGATAGATTAAAAAAACACTTCATCGCAGTTAATATTATAGCCGAATTAATTGATTCGCAAAAATGCTACCGAGGCTGTGCCATTAAAAATGGTGCAGCCTCGCTTCGTAATATGTAGCCACAATAGGGGATATCGCGCCTTATTTTACCTAAATATCGGTATGCCCACAAAGTAAAATTTTTCGTATTTTTGCATCACAATGCAAAATCGGTGACAGCAGCCCCCGAGGCAATCACGCTATCGCACCGTTTTTGATAAAAGATTACGATTATGAATGACCGCAATATACCGTTGTATTCTACGCGAATGAAGATGGCTGAACTCATCGAGTCCGACTATAATCTGCTCCTGCTCTTCCCTCGATTTGGGTTGGAGTTGGGCGTAGGTGAGAACTGCGTTTCGGATCAGTGCATCCGTCAAGGTGTGTCGCCAAAACTCTTTGTGATGATATGCAACATATACTCGCACACCGATTATATGCCCTCGAAAGAGGAGGTACAGCAACTCGATGTCGAGCAGTTGTTGAGTTACCTGTCGCGTTCGCACTCCTATTATATCAAGTCGCGTATTGTGCCCATCAAGCAGCAACTTGAGGCACTATCTGCGCAATGCTCGCCCTCGCACAGCGCCGTTTTGCAACGATTCTTTGCCGAGTACGAGCAGGAGGTGCTCAACCACTTCTCGTATGAGGAGGATACGGTTTTCCCCTATATTCGCACCCTTATGGCGTGCCACAAGAAGCAAGCCGGATACGATATTGATACATTCAGCCACAATCATAGCAACATCGACGATAAATTGAGCGACCTGAAAAATATCCTTGTCAAGCACTTGCGTGGCATCGGATTGGCTGCTCAAACTACCGAACTGCTATTCCAGATCTTCTCACTCGAGGAGGACTTGAGCCGTCACACTTTTATCGAAGATGTCGTGCTCATACCTTTGGTGCAACACCTTGAAGAAACTATCTATGACAACTAACAAACGTATAGTCATCATCGAGCCTTACGCTATGGTTGCTCAAGGGTTGAGGCTTATGATAGACGAAATAAAGGGATATGAAGTGAGTGCCATCATTGCCGACGGACACTACATCGAGCGCATCATTCCGTTGCGCCCCGATATTGTTATTGTCAATCCTGCTATGATTGATACGAAAAAACGTGGCGAACTCGATGATTTGGCACAGCGTCTGCCCAATGTGGCTTTTGCTGCCTTGGTTTATCAATATATCGAGCCGGATGTGTTACGCTACTTCAAGACAACTATCGACATTTCCGATAGTCGTGAGCGTGTCGCTGTAAAGTTGCGACAAATGCTCGAAACTGCCGAGCCGGCTACCGAATCGACCGAACTATCCGATCGTGAAAAGGAGATACTTGTTGCTGTTGCCAAGGGTATGACCAACAAAAGCATTGCCGAGCAGTATCACCTCTCGGTACACACTGTTATTACTCACCGTAAGAATCTCACACGCAAGACGGGTATCAAGTCGGTATCGGGACTTACGGTTTATGCCATTCTCAACAACCTTATCGATATCAAGGAGGTGGAGTAAATAAGATTTTTTTTGAAATGCGATTATCGGAACTTAAAATAGGCGAAAAGGCAATTGTCGTGAAAGTACTCGGTCGTGGTGCTTTCCGCAAGCGCATCATCGAAATGGGATTTGTCAGGGGACAAGAGGTGGTTGCCGAGTTGAATGCTCCTCTTCGCGACCCTATCAAATTCAAGATTATGGATTACGAGGTTTCACTGCGTCGCAGTGAGGCCAATCTTATTGAGGTGGTTACCAATGAGGAGTCTCAAAGTGTCGAGCCTCTCGTTTCGCACGGTACTACGGCCGACGATTATACACCGGCGCACGTTGCCGAGTTGAAGGGTAAGACCATCAATATTGCTCTTGTGGGTAATCCCAACTGTGGCAAGACATCGCTCTTCAACGTAGCCTCGGGTGCCAACGAGCACGTTGGCAACTACAGTGGTGTTACCGTCGATGCCAAGGCCGGTCACTTCGATTATAAAGGCTATCGCATCAATATCTTCGACCTGCCGGGTACTTACTCGTTATCGACCTATACACCCGAGGAGTTGTATGTGCGTCGCTATCTCAACAACGAGATGCCCGACGTTATTGTCAACGTGGTGGTGGCATCCAACCTCGAGCGTAATCTCTACCTCACTACCGAACTCATCGATATGGACCACAGCCTGGTCATTGCCCTCAATATGTACGATGAGTTGGAGCGCAGTGGTGCGCACCTCGATTACAAGTTGTTGGGCGATATGATAGGTGTGCCTATGGTACCCACCGTTTCGCGCACAGGCAAGGGAATAGAAGAACTATTCGATACGGTTATAGAAGTATATGAACGTCGCAATAAGTCGGTGCGACACGTTCACGTCAACCACGGTGCCGTTATAGAACAAGGTATAAACGAACTAAAGGAGGATTTGCGCAACAGCAAGACTGCCTTGCGTTTCTCGCCACGATACCTTGCACTGAAGATGCTCGAAGGCGATAAAGAGGTATATTCGATGTTGGCCGAGAATGACAACTTCGACGCCATCAAGGCGCATAGCGAAAAGTTGCGCGCCGAGATTGAAGATACGTTGCACGAAGATATTGAACAAGCCGTTGCAAACGAAAAGTATGGCTTTATATCGGGAGCCTTGCAAGAAACAATGACACAAGGCAAGCAAGACGAACGCAACGTTACGCGCGTAATCGACTCGCTGGTTACCAATCGCGTGGTGGGCATACCCATCTTCATCCTACTGATGTTCCTTATGTTCGAGGCTACCTTTGTATTAGGTGCTTATCCTATGTCGTGGATAGAAGAGGGCGTTGCTGCGTTGTCTTCGTGGCTACACGGTATTATGCCGGCAGGACCTCTCAAAGACCTGCTTATCGACGGTATATTAGGTGGAGTAGGGGGTGTTATCGTATTCCTGCCCAATATACTCATCCTGTATCTCTTTATATCTCTTATGGAAGACTCGGGCTATATGGCGCGTGCTGCATTTATTATGGACAAGGCTATGCACAAGATGGGCTTGCACGGTAAGTCGTTTATCCCTCTTGTTATGGGATTTGGTTGCAACGTACCTGCTATTATGGCTACGCGCACCATCGAGAGTCGCAGCAGTCGCCTCATAACCATACTTATCAACCCCTTTATCTCTTGTAGCGCACGACTGCCCATATACATTCTCTATATAGGTACATTCTTCCCCCGACACGTCGGCTGGGCATTCCTTATACTATATCTGTCGGGCATTCTTGTAGCATTCCTTACAGCCAAGTTGTTGCGCCGATTCCACTTCAAGGAGGATGAAACTCCCTTTGTAATGGAGTTGCCCCCATATCGCATACCCACATTCAAGGCTACTTGCCGCCATATGTGGAGCAAAGCCGAGCAATACCTGCGCAAGATGGGTGGTATCATACTCGTTGCTTCGGTCGCT
This sequence comes from Bacteroidaceae bacterium, assembly GCA_017532725.1. GTDB lineage: Bacteria > Bacteroidota > Bacteroidia > Bacteroidales > Barnesiellaceae_A > Barnesiella_A. The sequence continues at coordinate 21,010 of JAFXIZ010000027.1, read as the reverse complement.
GTATGGGCTTTGAGTTACTATCCACGTCCCGATGTCGAAGGCGAACTTACTCCACAGCAGGCTGCCGAACAACAAGCCGAATCCTATATGGGTCGTCTTGGCAGGGCTATATCGCCCATTGTCGAGCCTCTTGGTTTCAATTGGAAAGTCACTATTGCACTCATTTCGGGTACGGCTGCCAAGGAACTTGTTGTAAGTACACTCGGCGTGTTATATGCCGGTGGCGATGAAGCCCCCGAAGCGTTGTCCGAGAAGTTGACACAACCCGATCCCGTAACAGGACATTCCGATTTTACTCCCTTGGTGGCAGCCTCGTTCCTCATATTTGTGTCGTTATATGTGCCTTGTATAGCCTCCATAACGGCAGTTGCCAAGGAAACAGGCAGTTGGAAGTGGGGCGCATTCTCGGTCGTATATAACACATTTGTCGCTTGGCTGTGCGCCTTTATGGTGTTCCAGATAGGCTCTCTATTCGTGTAGCAATGACAGTACAGGTGCAACAGATAGTGGTATATGTAATATTGGCTGTCGTGGCTATTATTATAGTGCGTTATATCGTGCGCAGCATACGCCGTAGTAATGATGTAACAGGCTGTAACTGTGGCGACTGCCCCTATGCGCAATGCCCTTCACGAAAAAACATTTCACAAGAATGTAAAAAAAAGGACAAAAACATTGCACATTCCGATAAATAACATTAACTTTGCATCGCAAAACACAAGGGTGCCTTGTCCGAGTGGCTAGGAGCCGGTCTGCAAAACCGTTTACGGCGGTTCGAATCCGCCAGGCACCTCTCAATTTCATTAATAAAAAGTCTTAAGCCTTTGGTTTAAGACTTTTTTTATGCCTTATACGCTTGTGTTTCTACGTTTTTTCTTTATCTTTGCTAATTACCAATTAGCGAATATAAACCCTTAAAAATATTGGATATGCTTAACAAAATTAATCAAACTGCTGCTTACCTCAAGACTATGGTAAGTTATCGTCCCGAAACAGGTATTATTCTGGGAACAGGCTTGGGTCATCTTGCCGACCATATCACCGATAAAATCGAAATCCCATACGAAACTATCCCTCACTTCCCCGTTTCTACTGTCGAAGGTCATAGTGGTAAACTCATCTTCGGTAAATTGGGTGGAAAAGAGGTGTTGGCTATGCAAGGTCGCTTCCACTTCTACGAAGGCTATGATATGAAACAAGTTACATTCCCTGTGCGTGTTTTCAAGGCTATGGGTATCAAGACACTCTTTGTTTCTAATGCTGCCGGTGGTATGAATCCCAACTTTAAGGTGGGTGATATTATGATTATTACCGACCACATCAACCTCTTCCCCGAGCATCCCTTGCGTGGCAAGAATCACGAAGAGTTGGGTACTCGTTTCCCCGATATGAGCGAAGCATACTCGCCCCGTCTCATTGCCAAAGCCAACGAAATTGCTGCTCGCAATGGCATAAAAGTACAACACGGTGTATATGTGGGTACTCAAGGTCCTACTTTTGAAACCCCTGCCGAGTATCGCTACTTCTATCGCATCGGTGGCGACGCTGTTGGTATGAGTACTGTCCCCGAGGTTATCGTGGCTCGTCACGGTGGTATGGAGGTTTTTGCCATTTCGGTTATTACCGACTTGGGTGTTGAGGGTATTGTCGAAAAATGCTCGCACGAGGACGTACAAAAGGCTGCAAATGCTGCTCAACCTCTTATGACTCGCATTATGCAAGAATTGGTAACCGAGTGCTAAAGATTCAGCATGCAAGAAGATAAAAGAACCGAAATAGCATCGCTGGGTGAGTTCGGCCTGATTGACCGACTCACTGCCGAGATGCCTATCATCAATGCTTCTACTCGCAAGGCTGTTGGAGATGATGCTGCTGTGCTGTCGTATGGCGATATGCAGACACTCGTTACTACCGACTTGCTGCTCGAAGGGGTACACTTTGACCTCACATACGTTCCCTTGACGCACTTGGGCTACAAGGCTGCTGTAGTAAACTTCTCCGACATATATGCTATGAACGCCACGCCCCGACAAATTACCGTTTCGCTCGGTGTGTCAAAGCGTTTCTCGGTCGAGGACTTGGAGCAACTTTATGCCGGTATCCGTTTGGCCTGTGCCAACTACAATGTCGATATCGTGGGTGGCGATACAACGGCCTCTATGACAGGACTCACTATCAGCATCACCTGTATAGGCGAGGCGTCGAGCGAGAAGATTGTTTATCGCAACGGTGCCAAGGAAAACGACCTCATCTGTGTCAGTGGCGATTTGGGTGCTGCCTATATGGGCTTGCAACTGCTCGAACGTGAGAAGTGTGCATTCAACGGTCAAGACGACTTTAACCCCGAGTTTGGTGGTAAGGAATATATCCTCGAAAGACAACTCAAGCCCGAGGCGCGTCGCGACATCATCGAGGCTCTCGACAAGGCCGGTATTACACCTACGGCTATGATGGATATCTCCGACGGACTATCTTCCGAGTTGTTGCACATTTGCAAGCAGAGTAATGCCGGTTGTCGTGTATATGAAGACCGTATTCCTATCGATTACCAAACTGCCGTTATGGCCGAGGAACTGAATATGAATCTTGTCACTGCTGCTCTCAACGGTGGTGAAGACTATGAGTTGTTATTCACTGTTCCTCTTGCCGCACACGATGCCGTTAGTGCCATCCCGGGTGTTAAGGTGATAGGACACATCACTGCTCCTTCGTTGGGAGCATACCTCATTGCTCGCGACGGTAGCGAAATACAACTGCGCGCTCAAGGCTGGAACTCGTTGGAGGAGTAACCCCGCCTACTGCGCAAGCATAATACCAAAACAATCGCCCTCGGAAACTATCCGAGGGCGATTGTTTTTTATATATACCTTATTCCTTATATACCTACATCGACCGATAGGCGTGCTTGCCAACGTTCATTCGATAGGTAATTGGCTGTTGTTCCGGTGGCATAGTTATACGAGAAGTCGGCGTGAACTTTCAGGTTATGACCTATGAAGTATTTGCTTACGGCCACTGTTGCCTGATTCTTGCTATCGTATCCTTCGTATGTGGCAGTAGGCGCATCGGGTAGGAGTGATGAGTGGCGAACGGCAACCTCCCAATTCTTACGGAAGGTGTAACTTGCCTGCACATTGACACCCCAGCCGGTGTAGATGCGTTGCGCTATCTCTCCGTTGCTATCCTTCACGACAGGATTATTGCACAAGCGACCCATAAAATCGGTGTAGAATGCAAAGCCTTGATACTTGAATATTACATCGGCAAACCACGATTGCAAAGACCTGCGACTGTCGTCGATAAGGAGGCTGCCTTTTTGTCCCTGCACGCGACCCGCTCGGTCATTATAACTGTATGCTCCCGATATGGCAAGTTTAGGTGTACTCTCTCGGTAGAAATCGCCCTCGCTTACCTCGCCTCGCGACTTGAATTTGCCCAACGGATACAACTCTACGCGTGCCGTATAGGCAAGTCCACTCTTTTGCGATACAGTAAAATTGCGTCCGTCGCCGGTGGTGATTGAGGCCTTGATGGCATAGTTGAACTGCTTGCCTATCTTATTGTGAAACTCGCCCCATATACCAAAGTCGCGATCGATGCTGAACTGTGAATTGACAATACTACGGTCAACAAATTGCAATGCACTTGATGAGTTGATATTGGCACGACCTCCACGCAACTTGGTCTGTCCGAATCCTATGTTCCACGATGCCGATGGGATATAATATATCATCGCATCGCGCAGTATGTTTATTCCTCCGTCGGGTAGGTCCTTGGCATCGTAGGGGGTGTATCCCAACTGTATCGAATAGGCCACCTTGGGCGTAAAGACGTGTCCGTCGAATCGCATATGCAGGCGTTTGATACTTGCCTCGGTCTTGCTTACTCCCCAATCATCATCGAGGGTTACACCCACCATACCTTGCAGGCGCAGGCGCATTGTCAACTTATATTTGTTATCCTTGCTGCTGACGGAAACACCCTTACCAACCTCTACATTAGGCATATTGCGCAGCAACTCCGTAACCTCGGCATCGGTATATAGGGTAGTGTCTTTCGGCGTATCGGCCACTTGGGCATTAGCACCTGCATTGAATATCAACACAGCACAAAGGGCCGATAGTAATATAACTTTTTTCATCAGTCGTTTTATTTGTTTTATGCTATTCAATAATTATATTTTGTAAAGATATAGATAATTCGTTTAATATTGAAATTTGTGATAAAATTATTAATTCCTACTTCGCGCTATCTCCATTATTTCTAACCATAATTGAGCACTCTGTGTCATATCTCTATATAAAAGCGACTCCTACTGTTATCGGTTGTTGATAAAGTAAGAGTCGCTATTTTTTATGACTTCAACTATCTCTTATCGGGCTGTAAGGCTTATTTGACCTTGCTGCTTGATGACAGGAAGTACACCTGCTTGACGTAGGCTCTTACCCGATAGTTTGCGTTTGGCTATCACTTTCGACGGAGCCATACCAGCGGCAACAGTTTCGGCAGGAGTAGTAAAGCGCAACTCGGTTACCGGTCCCCACTCGCCGTTTAAGTTCTTGGCTGCTGCAATCGCTACACACTCGGTATTGGGGTTAATCTGATAGTCGGTTGTAATGGTTTCATATTGGAACCAACCGGTCATAGGCATAGGAGGCTCTGAGCAAAGGTCGGCCTTGATTGCTTCGGCTTCTCCATCATAGTTTTCTGCCAAATATACGCTCATTCGATAGGCACTTGCTTGGTCGTTGGGAGTAAAGGTTATAAATTGGCTCGGGAGCATCTCTCCACCCCAATCGGCCATTACATAATCGCCCAACGTAATTGATACTTCGGCTGTTCCTTCGCCACCAAGTGCTTGGGTCGAGAGGTTATATACCTGATGTTCGGCCATTGTACCATCTACGTCCCACGCTTGTACCATTACCTCATATTCGGTAGCAGGGTTCATTTGCTTCCAAGTGAAAGTGGTATCGACGTCAAATTGTACGCCCCAACCTTCAATCATTTGTCCGAAATTGGCATAACCAAACATAGGTGCAAACATCTCATATTGTTGTTGCAATGTACCTTTCTCAGCGGCAATAACGCTATATTTCAATACATCTTCGTTGGGTTTAAAGCCTACTGTAAACTGATAGCGTTGCACGTCAATCTCTTCAATCTCTACATAGGGATTGCCTACAATGGGCTTCGATGGTGTGGTAAATGATACTTTTCTTACATCGCACAATACACCATACATATCTATACCTACTGTTACGATACTGTATTCGGTATTGGGGTCGAACACCATACCTGTCATCTCGGCACTCTCAAAGTCTTTATCATATACATTGGGGCTGTCTTTATCTACCAACGATGCCAATACATCGTCGCTGTACGATGATATGCCTACTGTGGGGAAGCACGACAACTTGAAGCCTTGACAACTTACTGTACGTTGTACGCTCAGCAATAGTTTGTCTAACGTTACTTCCAACACCTCAACATTGGCTGCTACTTCGCCTTCGACGGTTTCAAATTCTATGTAATCAACTCTATCGAGTACATATCCTTTGACATCGCCCATTTTGTCGTGTACCAACAAACGATTCTTCTCTACTTCTTGCGCCAATAGGCTCAAACACATTATTGATGATAATATGACTAATAAAAACTTTTTCATAACTTGACAAATTTAAGTGTTTCAAACTGTGTGTTAATAATATATACGCCCGGAGTTAAGTGCGATACATTGATGGCATCGCCCGCCCAAGCCGCTACTTGCATTACAAGCGTGCCTGTCATTGAGTAAATGTTGATGTTGGTACCATACAAGGCATCTCCTCCCTTCAACAGCAGATTCTCTCTTACAGGATTGACAACCACCATTTTATTGGTTGCTTGAGTTGTCGCAATAGCCGAATCATCTTTAAACGTAATGCGTTTCACCTGCGCATAATTAAACATTGCTGTTGCATCATTTTGAAGATACTTAACGCTGAACGAGCCTGCGTCAAATTGAATCCTCGATATTTCTGCAACGGCTACTTTTGTCGGTGCCACATTTGCATCAGACATCTCTATCTGAATGATCTTCTCTGCACTGACATCGAGAAAGCCCGATAACAGTAGCAATGCGGCGGTCATTAGGTAGAATTTTAATCTCATAAAATTAAAAAATTTAGTTATTCGCAACAAATATACATTTGTTTTCTAAAAAGGCAATATAATTATTCGTATTTATTTCAATTTTGATAATTATTTGACATAAGTCAATCGAAAATAAAAATTTCAAGACTTTTGTCCTATCCCCTTGTTGCCCTTTTACTCCTTGCAGCCCTTTTCGCCCCACCTCCTTGCCACCCTTTTCGCCCCACTTCCTTGTCACCCTTTTCGCCTACTCTCATCCTCGTTGCCCTTTCAGGCCTTTTTGCCCTTTTTTAGCCCTTTTACCCTCTCCCCGTAGAGACGCGACGCTCGCGTCTCCTGCCGCCCTTTTAGGCCTTGTCGCCTTTATTGCCCTTATCACCCTCTCTCACCTCTCTATATATCCCCATATCGGGCCGATGCAGCCAACTCCTCCTCGATGCGAAGCAGTTGATTATACTTGGCCATACGGTCGCTGCGCGAGAGTGAGCCGGTCTTTATCTGACCACTGTTGGTAGCAACGGCAATATCGGCAATGGTAGTATCTTCGGTTTCGCCCGAACGGTGCGAAACGATAGTCGTATAGCCGTTGCGGTGCGCCAACTCTATAGCATCGAGCGTTTCGCTGAGCGTACCTATCTGATTGACCTTTACCAATATAGAGTTGGCACAGTGTCGTCTTATACCCTCGGTCAAGAATCGCACATTCGTGACAAAGAGGTCATCGCCCACAAGTTGGCAACGGTCGCCTATGCGAGCCGTCAGTTGCTCCCAGCCATCCCAGTCGTTCTCGCTCATACCATCCTCTATAGAGTCTATGGGGTAACGTTCTATCAGTTGAGCCAGATAATCAATCTGTTCGGCAGTAGAGCGTATAATACCCTTTGTGCCCTCAAACACAGTGTAGTCATACTTGCCATTACGGTAGAACTCCGATGCAGCGCAGTCGAGTGCTATTGTCACATCGCCCCCCGGCTCATAACCGGCTCGGCGTATAGCCATAATGATAGCATCCAGCGCAGCCTCGGTACTTTCAAGTTCGGGGGCAAAACCACCCTCATCGCCTACGGCCGTACTCTTACCCTGTTCCTTCAGTACGCGTTTCAATTCGTGAAACACCTCGGCACCCATACGCAATGCCTCGCGAAACGATTTAGCACCCACAGGGCGTATCATAAACTCCTGAAAGGCAATAGGCGCATCGCTATGCGACCCACCATTGATGATATTCATCATAGGCACAGGCATAATATAAGGATTTACACCACCTATGTACCTATACAGAGGCATACCCAACGCCTTGGCCGCTGCACGCGCCACGGCAAGCGACACACCAAGTATAGCATTAGCACCCAATACGCGCTTATTCTCGGTAGCATCGAGCGACAGTAGCATATTATCTATATCGCGTTGGCGAAAAGCCGTGCGCCCCACAAGTGCCGGAGCAATAATCTTGTTCACATTATCGACGGCCTGCAGTGTACCCTTACCTCCGTAACGCTTTGCATCGCCGTCGCGCAGTTCCACAGCCTCGTGTTCGCCTGTCGATGCGCCCGATGGCACAGCAGCACGACCTATCACACCATTCTCCAATATAACATCCACCTCAATGGTAGGATTACCACGCGAGTCAAGAATCTCGCGAGCCACAATTTCATCAATTTTCATATTACTATTTTTTGTTGTAATAACACCTCGCACGCCACTTTAGTTCTACAAAAAAATGAGCGTACACCCTGTTGGAGCATACGCTCTGTAGTGTTATTTAATAATAAACTATGTACTATATTTTAATGTTTGGTTTACTTTTTACTTTATGAATTATTCTTTTATGAGAGTGTGTAAGTATTCAGTTGTACACTTTGCCAAGTGCCTTCTATTCTCCTCTTTATCAGCTTTAAATCGTGAATATTCTGTTTGGGAAACCTGATAATCGCCATATTTGCTCATTATTCTTTTAATATCATCTATCGACATTAATCCTTCGTTGTTATAAGATAAAAATATATACTTGAAGTCTGCGTTTTGTATCAAGTCTTCAAATGATTTCAGAACGGTCAATTTGCTACAATAACTCGATTTATTATACTCTCGCAAGCCCGTTTTCCCTTTTGGCTCAAATGGCTGATATTCGGCTATTGTATTAAGCAGGTGATAGTTCGCTCCATATTGTCTTGCATTATATGGGGGGTCAAGGTATAGAATATCACCTTTGATATGTCTGATTAAAGCATTTGCATCTTGTTGGTACACTTCGTGTTCATTACAATTAAGTTGATAATAGGCCGGTGTTAATATCAATTCTTTCTGTGCCGATTTTTTTAGGTGTTTTAGGAAAGCTCCATACACCGATGCTGTATTTGCAAGTTTATCGGCGCTCTCTATCAAGCTGCATAATAAGAAGTAGTACATATCTTCCGATATATGTTCCGAACGTTTCCACTCCTCAATACAACTCCTCATAGCATCTATCTTTTTCCCATTTTTATCAGAAAAATATTGACGCCCGTTTCCTCCACCTATACAATATTGTGAATATATAAAACCACATTCAATGCTATTTACCGAATTAAGTTGTTCGATGTAATATTCACAATCTTTTAATTCTCTATGATTACCAATGTAATTACGATTTAGCACATAACTATAGTACTCCATATCATTGGATATCACTTTGCGTACTTTTGTCTTAAAGTGTCGTCCAACAACACCTGTGCCGGCAAAGATGTCGCAAAATACCTTGTCTGACACATCTTCGCCTACTACATCTAATATTGTTTTATCAATAAAATTTAATAACGAATATTTCGATCCAATATAGTTCATTATTAATCTTATTTTTCCGGGTACAGCTTTTGCATTATATATTCAGCAGTATGTTCTGAAGCCTCTTTCGACACTCGGTTTACGCAACTCTTTCTATATGCTACAGGGTCATACTGATAACAACCTACACAACCCAACTCGTCGGTATAATTTTCATCACCTTCATAAAATGAATAAGGATTGCCTTTGATGTTTTGTGCATCCCATCTCAAGCCTGTTCTTTTGCATTCTTTACAGATTTGGCGTTTTACGTCATTGGCTGCCTTACATAGAGGTTGAAAATCTGCCATCGATTGTGTTGTTGGATTAGATACTCTCCAATCATCCTTTCTGCCGTCTTTGTGATCGACTTCAATTTTGGTATTCTCTGAAAATCCACAAACTCCAAGCATTACACATCGTTGACTTTTATAGTAATCTCGAATATCTTTACGAATATTCTGATTGAATGTTTCCTCTTGTCTGTAGCCTGCCAATCTTATTGCATCAATCGAGTTGCCTTTAGTAATAGATTTGTCAAATTCCACAATGTATCTTTTGGCTAATGTAGAATTTGCACGACACCAACTACCTCCATTTCCCAATTGCAAATCAATGTATTCGCCTATAAATTCAGTCGAATACACCCATCTGCTTTGCCCTATATTATTGGGTTTTGCCAATTTTATAAATAGTTCGGTCTTTGTCATTTATTAAAGTTTTTTGAATACAAATATATATTCGTGCTTAAATAAAAAATAATCACTTTTTAAAGCTCGGTATTTCCATATATCTTGTGTTCCTAATTTCCCTCGGTTTCCTTCGATATTCTTGATTATAATACCTTTCATCTTTACATTTAGATTTTGCTTAATAGTATTCATTATCAAGAATGCCAATGGTATTACTTCACTTTTCTTATATACATCACCGGCAACTATTGCAAAGTATCCATTTCTCTTCAGGTACTTATAGCCGTTGGTAATACCTGACATCAATTTCTCTAAAAATAATTTAGGGTCTGAAATGTTTGACAAATCTCTATTATCATCGGTAAATTTTACAATATCCAAATAGGGGGGATGTGCTATCATAAAATCAACAGATTGCTTGTGATTGTCTGTCATCCATTTTTCTATCTTGTCCGAAAATTCTTTTTCGTTTGTTACATCTACATTCTTAATTGAGTAGTTAATGGTCGTACAATTTTGCATCTTTGCATTAACGTACTCAATAATAGAATTATTTATATCAAATCCTATGTAATCTCTATGTAATTTCTCGCATTCAAACAGTGTCGTTCCACTTCCTGAGAATAATTCAAGAACGGTATTTCCAATAGTTGTATATCGTCGAATGAGCTGATTGGGAATTTGTGGTATAAAATTACCGTGATAAACATTTTTATGTTTACCATCCTTCGCTCTTTCAGGTATTATCCACAAACTATCTACATTCAGATCGGTTTGTTTCCAATCATCTATCTCATTCATATAATTTATATATCGTACAAATTTACAAAAAATCCGAAATACAACAATACTTATATTTATATGTTTTGTTTAAGTGTCGTATTTAAGAATTATATCATATCGTTTACACGCCACTTTAGTTCTACAAAAAAATGAGCGTACACTCTGTTGGAGCATACGCCCATTTGTGAATCGACGAATATTTCGATATTCTTACCAGATAATTATGCGCTCTTCGGGGGCGAGGTACATTGCGTTATCTTCGGTGATACCGAAGGCTTGGTAGAAGTCCTCGATGTTGCGCAATGTGGCATTTACACGCCAGCGACCGAGTGAGTGGGGGTCGGTAGTGGTGCGACGCAAAATCTCGGCATCGCGTACGTTGCCTGCCCACAAGGCTGCATATCCGAGGTAGAAGCGTTGGTCGGCTGTGAAACCGTCAATTGCCTCGGGCTCAACGCCGTTCAATGAGTTACGGAATGCAGTGTAAGCCACGCGCAAACCACCTTGGTCGGCAATGTTTTCACCGAGGGTGAAGCGGCCGTTGGCATATACAGGGCCATTTTCGCCTTCGAGAACAACAATCTTATCGAATTGGCCTACCAACTTGTCGGCAAGTTCGTTGAAACGAACAGCATCTTGCTCTTGCCACCAGTTGTTGAGGTTACCATCTTTATCGTATTGGCGACCTTGGTCGTCAAATCCGTGAGTCATTTCGTGACCGATAACAACACCTATAGCACCATAGTTCACTGCATCATCGGCATCAGCGTTGAAGAAAGGAGGTTGCAAGATACCGGCAGGGAAGCATATCTCGTTGGTAGTGGGGTTGTAGTAGGCGTTTACTGTTTGGGGCGAAATGAGCCATTTGTCTTTGTTTACGGGTTGGTAAGCCTCGGCAAGGTTGAAGTCGTTTTCAAACTCGATAGCGCGCAATGCGTTGGCAAGGTACGACTCTTCGGGGTTGATTTCAAGACCTTCGTAACTGCGCCATACGTCGGGGTAGGCTATCTTAACGTGGAAGGCTGCCAATTTTTCGTGTGCTTTGGCTTTTGTTTCATCGCTCATCCACTCAAGGGCGTCGATATGCTCGCCAAGGGCTACTTGCAAGTTCTTTACCAATGTTACCATACGTTCTTTCGACTCGGCAGGGAAGTGTTTCTTTACATACATTTCGCCTACGGCCTCGCTCATCAACGAGTTGGGTACGGCAAGGGCGTGTTTCCATCGAGGCTCTTGCTCCTCTTTGCCCGACAATGCACGACCGTAGAAGTCGAATTGGGCTGTTGAGAATTCATCGCTCAAGCAGTCCGATGCGCAGTTTATCATATTGAATGCGAGGTAGGTACGGAATTCATCTTCGCTGAGGCTTGCCATCAGGTTGTCAACGGCTGCCATCGCTTTGGTTTGACCCACTACGATGTCTTTCACCTCGGCTACGCCCAATGCTGTGAAGTAAGCATCCCAATCGATATTCTTGTAGTTGGCTTTCAACTCATCGAACGACATTTTGTTATAGTTGGCCTCGGGGTTGCGAAGTTCTACACGCGAGAAGGCGGCTTTTGCCAACTCTGTCTCTACCTTCATCACTGTCTCTACAGCCTTGGCTGCATCTTCGGCAGTGTAACCACACAAGGTAAAGAGGCGATTGATATATGTCTTATATGCCTCGCGAACGGCTACTGTAGCCTCATCGTTGTTGAGGTAGTAATCGCGGTCGCCCATACTCATACCGGCTTGGTATGTGCCAAGAATGTTCATACTGCTGTTTTTCTCGTCGCCACTTACATAGATTGAGAAGAAGGGCGAAGCGTTGCGACGGTGCAAGGTTGCTATCATTGCCGACTTTTCGGCAGGAGTTGCAACGGCTGCTATCTCATCGAGGTAGGGTTTCAACGGGGCTGCTCCCTCATTGTTGAGGCGTACGCTGTCAAGACCCATAAGATACAGGTCGGCTATCTTGCGCTCGTTAGTGCCGGCAGGTGCTTGGCTTTGTGCCAACTCCTCAAAGAGGGCGCGCAATTGCTTTTGGTTCTCCTCGATAAGTTTGTCGAACGATCCGAAACGTGCGTGTTCGGGACGCAATGGGTTGTTGGCCATCCAGCCTCCACAAGCATACTGATAGAAGTCATCGGCTGCTACTGCTGTGGTATCAAGGCTCGCAAGGTCGATACCGGGAACTTTTTCGTCGGCTTGTTTGGTTGTGCAAGCACCGAGTGCTGCTACGGCCATTGCCATCGAGAAATAAATCATCTTTTTCATCTCGTTTTTCTTGTTTTTAAGGTTAGTATTTTTAGTTAATATTATGCTGATAATTATTATATAATAACTTTAAGAGTCGCTTTTTATTGTGGTGTTCAGCACATCGAGTTCCTCGGTTGCTTGTTCCCAACGGCTCATTGCCTCATCGAGTTGTTTCTTCAGCGTGCTGTGTTCTTCATACAGTTGCATATCCGATGCCCCTTCGGGTGTGGCAAGTTTGCCCTCTACCACATCTATGGCATATTCTATGTTGCTTATCTCCTCCTCGATGGTGGCTATGGCTCGCTCGGCTTTCTTGATGCGTCGTGCCAACTCTTTGCGCTCCTCGTACGATATCTTATTATCGCTTTTCTTCTCTTCGGCTGCTTTGGGTTGTTGCTTGGTGCTTACTTCCAACTCGCGCAGTGACTCTATCTTTTTCTTCTCCAAGAAGTCGTAGATACCTCCAAGATGCTCCTTAATGCGACCTCCACCGAATTCATACACTTTCTCTACCAGTCCGTCGAGAAATTCGCGATCGTGCGATACTACGATAACCGTACCGTCAAACTCTTTAATGGCCTTCTTCAAGATGTCTTTGGTGCGCATATCGAGGTGGTTGGTTGGCTCATCGAGAATAAGCAGATTGACAGGCTCAAGCAGCAGGCGTATCATTGCCAAGCGTGTCTTTTCGCCTCCCGACAGCACACTTACCTTCTTGTCGGCAGCCTCGCCACCAAACATAAATGCGCCCAATATGTCGCGTATCTTCGTGCGAATGTCGCCTACGGCAACTCGGTCGATGGTGTCGAATACTGTTACTGTGGTATCTAACAGCGATGCCTGATTTTGTGCAAAATAGCCTATCTTTACGTTATGACCTATCTTGAGCGTGCCGTCGTATGGTATCTCGCTCATTATGCACTTGACAAGTGTCGATTTTCCTTCGCCATTCTTACCCACAAATGCTACTTTCTCGCCACGTTTTATGGTAAAGGTGGCATCGCTGAATACGGTGTGACTGCCGTAACTCTTTCCCACGCCGTCGGCTATAATGGGATAATCGCCCGAACGAGGGGCCGGTGGAAAGCGCAACGATATGTGCGAGTTGTCTATCTCATCTACCTCTATGCGCTCTATCTTGTCCAACTGCTTGATACGCGACTGCACCTGCACTGCCTTGGTCGCTTTATATCTGAATCGTTCGATAAACGCTTCGGTGTCTTGTATTTGCTTCTGCTGGTTTTCGTAGGCGCGCATCTGTTGCTCGAGGCGTTCCTGACGCAGCACTACATATTTCGAGTAATTTACCTGATAGTCATATATACGACCCAACGATATCTCTATCGTGCGTGTGGTTACATTGTCGATAAATGCTCGGTCGTGCGATACGAGTATTACTGCTCCGGCGCGTGTCTCCAAGAAATTTTCAAGCCATTGTATCGACTCTATGTCGAGGTGGTTGGTTGGCTCGTCGAGCAGCAACACATCGTGGCGTTGCAGCAACAACTTGGCAAGTTCTATACGCATACGCCATCCTCCGCTAAACTCGGCTGTGGGACGGTCAAAGTCGCTACGCATAAAGCCCAATCCGGTCAGCGTGCGCTCTATCTCGGCCTGATAGTTGTTGCTACCGGCAAGTGTCAGTTGCTCGGTGGCTGTCGATACACGCTCAATCAACTCTTGGTAGTCGTCGCTCTCATAATCGGTGCGCGTCGCAAGTTCCTCGTTCATACGGTCAACACGCGCCTGCAACTCAAAGATATGAGCAAATGCCTGCTCGGTCTCCTGCATCACGGTGCGCGTATCATTCAGTTGCATCTGTTGTGGCAGGTAGCCTATCGAGAGGTCGCGAGGCTTGTTTACACTACCCGAGGTAGGGGCTTGCAGTCCGGCTATTATCTTCAGCATTGTGGTCTTTCCGGCGCCGTTTTTACCCACAAGGGCTATACGATCGCGCTTGTTGATAACGTATGTTACGTTGTCAAACAACGGATTGCCTCCAAATTCTACCGTAAGTGCTTCTATCGATATCATTGTGCTAATTTATTTTCTCACACTCTTATTCTTGCGAATGGCCGTTTGTTTTATTGTTGTTGTGATGCTTCTTGTTCCTATGACGATTGTGAGGCTTGCCTCCGTTGTCGGTAGGCGAGGGGGTATTGTGTGTGCGACCTTTTGAGTGATTTCCACTATGGCGATTTCCTCCCCTGCGGTTGCGATTGCCCGAGCGCGATTTGCCTCGCGAGTGTTGTCTTACAGGCTTATATTCGGGTGCTTCGCCCAGACTGTCGGGCATCGACTCTTTGCGTACCTCATAACCCAAGAAATGCTCGATACGGGCAAATCGCTCTTGGTCATCCTCGGCTACAAATGTCATAGCACGTCCCACTGCGTTGGCGCGTGCCGTACGACCTATACGGTGAATATAGTCCTCGGGGTCGCGAGGCACATCGTAGTTGATAACAAGTCCTATTTGGTCTATATCTATACCTCGCGCCACAATATCGGTGGCTACAAGAATATCTATTTTATTATTCTTAAAGTCGAGCATCACCGAGTCGCGCATATCTTGGTCGAGGTCGCTGTGCATCGCTGCCACGCGAAACTTCTTCTTCTTGAGCAGGTAGGCTACCTCCTTGCACTTGAGTTTCGATGAGGCAAAGACTATGGTCTTGCCCTCGGTGGGTTGTGCAAATAAATGCTCTATGATGCCTATCTTCTGCGTTTCATAGCAAACGTATGCACTCTGTTCTATCGCCTCATTGGGCTTCGATATGGCCACACTCACCTCTACAGGGTTGTGCAGGATGTTCTTGGCAAGTTGGCGTATCTTGGGTGGCATCGTTGCCGAGAATAGCAGTGTTTGTCGCTCCTTGGGCAGGTAGGAACATATATCCATAATGTCATCGTAGAAACCCATATCGAGCATACGATCGGCCTCGTCGAGTATCAGATACTCCACGCCCGAAAAATCGATGTTGCTTATCTTCAAGTGCGATATAAGACGCCCCGGTGTTGCTATAATAACATCGGCTCCCAGCGTAAGCCCTCGCTTTTGTTGTTCCCACGATGCTCCGTCACCTCCTCCCGATACGGCTACGGTCGAGATGGGGGCAAAGTAGGAAAATCCCTCAAATTGCAAGTCGATTTGTTGTGCCAACTCGCGTGTGGGAGTTATGATTACGGCCTTTACTTTGTTGTTGTCGTTGCCTCGTATCAGCAACTCGTTCATCAACGGAAGGATAAATGCTGCCGTCTTGCCCGTACCTGTCTGTGCGCAGGCTATCAAGTCGCTTCCGTCCATTATTACGGGTACGGCTTTCTCTTGGATAGGGGTTGCTTCTCGGAAGTTCATCGCATCCAGCCCATCCATTATCTCATATTCAAACCCAAATTCATCAAAAGTCATACGGTTGTTTTTTGCTTGACAAAGTTAACGCTTTTTGCCGAAATATGCAATTTCGAGGCTCGTTTGCTATAGGGTTACACCTCATATATCGTTTCCAATCGGCGTGTCATATAGTATTGGAATACGCCTCGCAGCACCATATACGACGTAAAGGCCAGCCACAGGGCATTATTACCTATAACGGGTTGCAAGCCGTAGAACAGTGCAAAGAAGGCTGCCGTCGATAGCAGCATTGCATTGCGCATAACGCGTGTTTGGGTGGCTCCTACCATAACACCGTCGAGCAGGAAGGGTACCGAGCAGGCTATCGGGATGATGATTACCCAACCTATATACGAGCCTGCCAACTCGATAAGTGCCGATGAATTGGCTTGGTCGGAATCTACAAAGATACCCAACAACTCGCGCCACCAACCCATATAGGCTGCTACAAACACAAGGGCTATACCCACGCTCCAACCTATGCTCAAGCGCACACATCGACGCAACGATTGTGCATCGCGCGCACCCGTAAAGCGACCGGTCAGTGCCTCGGCTGCGTAGGCAAATCCGTCGCTCATATACGAGAATAGGGTAAACAACTGCATCAACAGCGTGTTTACTGCCAATATCTGTTCATCCATTCGGGCCGATATGGCTGTAAAGAACGTATATACAACCACAATGCAGAAGGTGCGTATCATTATATCGCCGTTCACTGCAAAGAAACGTCGGAACGCGCTGCGATCAAACACCTCTTCGCGACTTACTGCTACAAACGTATGACGGAACTTGGCAAACAGCAATATGGTAGCCAATGCCACACCACACCATTGTGCCACAACCGATGCGCGTGCCACGCCCACAATGCCCATATCGAGCGTGAATGCAAAGAAGAAACTGCATATAATATGTATCACATTCACAACAACGGCTACTATCATAGGTATTACGGCATTTTGCATTCCCGTAAACCATCCGTTAAGGGCAAACAACAAGATGCCGGCCGGCACTGCCCACACTCGCGCATAGAAGTATTCTGCCACAAGGTCATTACCATTCATTGCCCACAGCGACAACTCGCCCAACGGATATTGCAGCAACAGTACACCTGCACCCAATACAACGGCTATAACGATGGCTCGCAGTAGCATACGAGTACATTCGGCACGGTTTGCGGCTCCGAATGCTTGGGCTGTCAGGCCACTTGTGCCCATACGCACAAAGGCACAATTCCAATAGATAAAGTTGAAAATGGAAACTCCTATCGCCAACGCGCCTATGGTGGCTGCCGAATGTTCGCTGTCGTAATGACCGGCTATGGCTGTACTCACTATACCCATCAACGGTACAGTGATGTTCGATATGATATTGGGTACGGCAAGACGTATTATCTCTCTGTTCATTTTCATACTGCGAAGGTAATACAAATAATGTGAATTTCAGTATAATACTTTTTAAATAGATATACACTTTATAATAAAAAAGATTTAATCGCAGTATCATTCGGGCAAAATGCCTATATTTGCAAGTTAAATACAATATGTACAATATGAACGAAACAACTGAAAGGAAATCACTTTTGGCCTATGGTATGGAAGGGGGACTGTGGTTGGGCCTGTACCTTGTGCTGCGCTTTATTTGTAGCGTGGCAGGCTCTTTCTCTCCTATATTCGATGCCTTGGCTTTGATGATGTTTGTAGGTACGCCTTTTGTGTTGTATTACATTATGTTGCGTTATCATCGCAACAATGGCTTTGTATCGGGCTTCTCACTCTTGTGGATGATGGGCATTATGCTCTTCTTCTTTGCATCTCTCATTTGTGCTGTGCCTGAGTTTATCTTCTATCAATACATCGACCCCGACTATATTGCCAACGCAATGTCTCAATCGCTGAAACTTATTGAGGATATGGGCTTGATGAAGGATGACGAAGCATACAACCAAATGCGACAACTCATTGAGCAGGGTACTGCACCCACTGCCATACAGATGATTATGTCTTCTATGTGGTCTAATGTTTTCTTCGGCTCGTTGCTCTCTATTGTTGTTGCACCGTTTGTCACTCGTAAAAAGTATAAAGCATAACACCTTAAATTACAATATATGGATATCTCATTGGTTATTCCCTTGTTCAACGAAGCCGAGTCGCTACCCGAGTTGGAAGCGTGGATTGCTCGTGTAATGAAAGAAAACAACTTCAGTTACGAAATATGGTTTGTCAACGACGGTAGTACCGACGATTCGTGGAAGGTTATTGAGCAGTTGCGTCAAAAGAATCCCTGTGTCAAGGGTATCTCTTTCCGTCGCAATTACGGTAAATCGCCTGCCTTGCACACCGGTTTTGAAAAGGTGCAAGGCGATGTGGTTATTACAATGGATGCCGACTTGCAAGACAGCCCCGATGAGATTCCCGAGTTGTATCGTATGATTATGAAGGATGGCTATGACTTGGTTTCGGGCTGGAAGAAGAAACGCTACGACCCCCTGTCAAAGACTATCCCTACCAAGTTGTTCAATGCCACTGCGCGTAAGGTGACAGGCATCAAGTTACACGACTTCAACTGTGGCCTCAAGGCTTATCGCTTGGAGGTTGTCAAGGCTATAGAGGTATATGGCGATATGCACCGTTATATGCCCTACTTGGCAAAGAATGCCGGTTACACCCGTATCGGCGAGAAGGTGGTACAACACCAAGCACGCAAGTATGGTACAACAAAATTTGGCCTCGACCGTTTTGTCAATGGTTATCTCGACCTTATGACTCTATGGTTCTTCTCTAAGTTTGCCGTTAAGCCTATGCACTTTTTCGGCTTGTTGGGCAGCCTTATGTTCTTGTTGGGTTTTGTTGCTGTGCTGGCTGTTGTTATACTCAAGTTGTGCGACTTGCGCGCCGGTGTTACCGATTCGCCTTATTTCTATGTCGCACTCACCTCTATGATATTGGGTACACAACTCTTCCTTACAGGTTTCTTGGGCGAACTTATTTCGCGCAATGCGGCAGAGAGAAACAGTTACCACATCGCTAAAGTTTTGGATTGATAATGTGTAAAGATACTAATAATATTCTCGCACTATCGCAACGTCGATACTCGGTGCGCAACTATACTTCGCAACCCGTTACCGAAGAGCAGTTGCAATATATGCTCGAGGTGGCGCGATTGGCTCCCTCGGCTGTCAATCTGCAACCGTGGTCATTTATTGTGGTGCGTGAGCGTGAATTGCTCGATAGCCTATCGGCTGCTTACTCGCGCGATTGGTTCAAGACTGCCCCTTGCTGCATCGTGGTATGTGGCAATCACAACGAGTCGTGGCATCGCCGATACGACGGCAAGGACCATTGCGACATCGATATTGCCATTGCTACCGAGCATTTGGCTTTGGCTGCCACCGAGTTGGGGCTGGGCAGTTGTTGGGTATGTAACTTCGATGCCGACGTGTGCAAGCAGGTGCTGCAACTACCCGAGGGGGTCGAGCCTATTGTGATGTTACCCATCGGATATGCGGCACAAGAGGCTGCACCCGAAAAGAAACGCAAATCGTTTGATGATGTTGTGATATGGCGATAAAACACTCACATATCATATTGCCACTTGTGGTTGCCATCGCGATGTTATTGTCGGGTTGTGGCAGTTCGGGTTGCCTCGAAAATCGCACCAGCATCCCTCAAGCCGTTTTCTATGCCTATAACCATCCGTCGCAGAAGGTGTCGGTCGATTCTATATCGGTCTATGGAGTGGGGCAGTGGAACGATTCGCTACTACTCGACTGTGCCAAGAAAGTAACTACTCTGGACTTGCCCTTTCGCAACAATGCCGACACTACACAATATGTTATCCGTTACGATGCGCGTGCCTTGGCTTCGGCGCAGTACAACGATACGCTGACATTTATTTACCGACGACATCCTTATTTCATTTCGGGCGATTGTGGCGTGGTGTTCAACTACTACATCGATGCTGTCGATTACACACGCAATGTACTCGATTCGGTTGCGCTGGTTAATAAAGAGGTTAATAACAAAGAACAAGAAACACTGCGAATATATTACTATGTGGCTGAATAGAATTAAAATACTTGCTATTATATGCCTCACACTCTTATCGTGTGCCTATATTCCTGTTGCTGCGCAGCGTGTCGTTACACCGGTCGAGAGCAACGACCTCCCACTTGAGGTGCTTAAGAAGGAGAACGATAAGGCTCGTAAAGCACAAAACGACTCTACGGCTGCTGCTCGCGCCGATTCTATTCGCAATAACAAAGATACCGAGCCACAACCTATGTTCGAGGGAATACTCTTTTCGGCCGACATTTCTTCGCCCATAATGAACATTTTCGGTGTGCAATATGGCAACTACGAGGTGGCTATGGAGTTCGACTTGTTGCACCGATTTTTCCCTGTCGTGGAGTTGGGTATCGGACAAGCCAACTACACACCCGAGGCCAACAACTATACCTTCCTGTGCAATCCGTCGTTCTACGGTAGGGTGGGTCTTAACTACAACTTCCTGTACAAGAACCGTTCCAACAGTTTTATTACCGTTGGTGTGCGTTATGGCCTTACGGGTTTCTCCTATTCGTGGCAGAACATATCGCTTACCGACCCCTATTGGGGTACCGAACTTATAACGAACACGCCTCGGCAGGATGCCTTTGCCCATTGGGCTGAGATTGTTGTGGGATTGCGCGTGCAAGTATATCGCAACTTCTATATGGGATTTACCGGCCGGTATCGCATTCTTATAGGCTGCGACTCATCCGATTATGGCGACCCATATTTCATTCCGGGCTTCGGGCCCAAGGGCTCGGGCTTCGGCTTTACCTATGTAGTGGGGTATAACCTACCGTTTGGAAATAAGAAAAAAGAGATAAAAACACCTTGATATGGAGAATTGGCGTACTACACTATTGAGTTGGTTTAATATAACCGATACACACTTGTCGTGGGTCGAGCAGTTGGCTTACGCT
>JAFXIZ010000002.1 GCA_017532725.1 Bacteroidaceae bacterium | reverse complement strand
TGGTTTTGTCGTAGGTCACGCCATCATCCTCCACATCATCACTCAAGGCACCACCTCCTATACTGAACGTTGTCCACGACTTCAGCACAGCACCTTTTTCGCCCAACGCTTCAAACTTCATACCGTTGGGATGCTGAGGCAACACCTCTTTGGGACGCCACTCAATGGTAGTTGGTGCAGCCTTCGACAGCACATCGGTAATAGCAGCATCGGTCAAGTGACCACGCCCCGTAGCCGCCAAACTACCATACAAAGTCACCCTGTAAGACAACGCATCGGGTGTCTCTTGCAAAAACTGTTGAGCCGCACGACGTGGAGCCATAGTGTGGCTGCTCGAAGGCCCACAACCTATACGATATATACCCTTAATTGATTTCATACGCCAAATTTGGATACAATTTATTTTTCGGTACAAAAATACTAAAAATAAACGAACAATACATCCCTGCTTCTTGTTAAATACCCATACGCAAGAAATATTACCAATTATTTCACAACAGCAACACTTATATAAAATAAATTTTCAAAATAAGTCTTTAAAAAGATTGCCCAAGAGAAAGATTATTTGTAATTTTGTCGCGCTTATGCACCTTTAAAATAATAAAATTATGAGAAAATTTTCAATTCTTTGTGGAATTATCGCCATATTATTAACATCTTGTTCGACATCGAAAGATGTTATTTATCTGCAAGATGTAGAAAACTTGTCATCAAACATATTGGCTCAAACCGGTAGCATACCCGACCAACTTGTTATGCCCGGCGACCTGCTCGACATCACCATAATGGCAACCGACCGTACAGCCGTACAACCCTTCAACCGTCGCATAGTAGATATAAGCAAAGGTATCAGCGCACAACAAAACTCTGATGAATTAAACTTCTATCTCGTCGATAACAAAGGATATATAGATATGCCGGTATTGGGTCGCATATATGCACAAGGAATGACCAAAACTCAACTCGAGGACTACATTCGCGACCAGATTTACCCCAAATACATCCACGAGAAACCAGCCGTAACAGTACGTTTCGAGAACTTCCGTATATCGGTATTGGGAGATGTAAAATCGCCCGATTCATATATCATCCCCAACGAACGCGTCAATGTATTGGAAGCGTTGGCATTGGCCGGCGACTTGAATATAACAGGACGTCGCGACAACGTGCTTTTGGTGCGCACCAACCCCGACGGCTCTCGCACAACAGCACGCCTCAACCTCAACGACAAAGACCTTATCTTGTCGCCCTACTTCTATTTGCAACAAAACGACGTATTATATGTAGAGCCCAATGCCTCGAAAGTAGCATCGGCAACAGTAGTACCTCCCACAGCCACATTGGCTATCAGTGTTACAGGTGCAGCCATCTCGGCAGTATCTTTAATTATGACTATTTTAACATACACAGCACAATAATAAATAGATGGAAAACAATCAGCTAAATATGCAAGGCGAACAACCCGAAGAGCGTGGTTTTGACGTAACCTTATTTCTATTAGAGTGCCTATCACACTGGAAGTGGTTTGTATTAAGCCTATTAGTAGTCTTTGGATGCTCAGTATTCTACATTATGCGCCAAGTGCCCAAGTACAACGTACAAGCATTGGTGCTGATGATAGACAAATGGACAAAGAGTGAGAGCGACGTGTTGACCCAAAGTTTGGGTATCACATCGGGTGTAGAAAGTATCTTTACCGAGATTGAGATTATGCGTTCGCGCACAATCATCAAGAAGGTAGTAGAGGACCTTGACTTGTATGCTTCATACGAGAGTAAAGGTCGCTTGCGCAACACACCTCTATACCGCAACACCCCATTAACCATACAGCCCGATAGCACTACCGACATCAATCTATTGGACACAACCATCAAATTATTGGTTGAAAAGCCCAACGATAAGGGAGAATATAAAATAACAGCCAACTATACATTTGAAAGAGAGGAGAAAGAACTTGTTTTCAATACCACCACCCTCCCCTATACTATATATATACCGGCTGTGGGTAGTTTCGTTTTGCAACAAGTTACCGGATACGATAATATCGAGAATGATATAATCATCACATTACGCAACCCCAAGAGTGTAGCCCGTTCTATATCATCGGGATTAAAGATATCACAATACGACAAGAACACACTGTTGCTTGCCGTATCATACACCACACCTATCCCTAAGATGGGTATCGACATCATCAACCGTATGGTTTATTACTATAACGAAGATGGTATCGCCGAGAAGAATCGCGCTGCAAACAACACCGAACTATTTATAAACAACCGTCTTGTTGCTATACAAAAGGAGTTGTCGTCGGTTGAGCAAGAGGTGGAGAACTATCGTACACAACGTGGTCTTACCGACTTGTCGTCCGAGGCACAAATGTACTTGCAACTGACCGGCGAATCGGACAAGGAAAGAAGCGAACTCGATGTGCAACTCAGTTTGATTGAGTATGTCGAAGAGTACATCAGCAATCCTGCCAACACCTACTCGCCCATCCCCACCCTCGGTATTGTAAGCACAAACTTGAGTACAACCATAACCGAATACAACAAAGCCATAGCCGAGCGTGAAAAACTCCTTAACACATCGAGCGAGAGCAACCCCGTTGTACAAGAGTTTACACAAAACATCAATGCCATCAAAGCCAACGTACTGCAAGGTGTGGCATCGACTCGTAAAAACATAGAATTGCGCAAGAAAGACATCAGCCGTCAGGAAGAAGAGATAGACCAAAAGATACGCAACGTGCCGCAATACGAGCGCGAGTTGACCGACATTATGCGTCAACAACGTATCAAAGAGAATCTGTTTGTATTCTTGTTGGAGAAACGCGAGGAAAACGCCCTTACACAAACCCTTGCCGTAGGCGATGCCCGTATGATTGACGAGCCTACAAGTGCCGGCGTTGTAGCCCCTCAAAAGAACAAAATATTCTTCTTGGCGTTCATTATAGCCCTGTTCATTCCGGGTGTTATCATCTTCTTGAAACGCTTGATGTTCCCCTCATTCCAAGACAAGGTAGAACTTGAGCGTCTTACATCGATACCCGTATTGGCAGAGTTGCCACATAACGACAAGGAAGATGAATTCTTTGTTGTAAAAGCCAAGAGCAACGGTGCGCCGTCAGAGTTGTTCCGTCTGTTGCGCAACAACATACAATTCCTCTTCACATCGCCCGAGAAGAAGGTTGTTATGGTAACATCTTCGGTATCGCGCGAGGGTAAGACATTCATTTCATCCAACCTTGCCATCTCGTTTGCCCTCACCGGCAAGAAGGTGTTGCTGATAGGTCTTGACATCCGTCGTCCCAAAGCAGCGCACCACTTCGGCTTGTCCAACCGTATAGGTATCGTCAACTACCTCTCGGGACAAGAGAAGGATATCGACAAGATTATACAACCCTCTGGATATGACAACCTTGAGATTATGCCCGGTGGCCCTATACCTCCCAACCCCAACGAGTTGTTGTTAAATTCGGCGTTGGATGAATTGTTTGCCGAGTTGCGCCGTCGTTATGACTACATCGTAGTTGACTCTGCGCCCGTAGGCTTGGTATCCGACTCATACCTCATCGATCGTGTTGTTGACGCCAATCTATTCGTAACTCGCGCCGGATACACCTCGTGCAGCCACGTTAAGGCCGTCAACGCCATCGCTCGTAACAACCGTCTTAAATCGCTCTATCTCTGTATCAACGATGTAGATATGACTACCCGTTCATATTCATATCGTCGCTACGGATACAGTTATGGCACAAGCACTTACGGCAGTTACGGCTATGCCGATGACTTGAAAGAGAAGAAGAAGAAAAGATTCTTTGAGTTTTTACAAAGAGGTAAATAAGAGATATTGAAACGAACAGGACCCCTCGGAGCAACCATTGCACTACTCCGAGGGGTTTTATTTTGCACTAAATTTGCTTATGAGGCATCAATTTCGTACCTTCGCAGCCAAATTTTAAGGTAACGAAATGATAACAGTAAACAACCTCGGAATTCAATTTGGGAAAAGAGTTCTTTTCCAAGATGTAAATCTCACATTTACCCCCGGCAACTGCTATGGTATTATAGGTGCAAATGGTGCCGGTAAGTCAACCCTGATGCGTATATTAAGTGGTCAACTCGACCCCACACACGGTACAGTATCGATGGCTCCCGGCGAGCGTTTATCGGTATTGAGCCAAGACCACTTTGAGTTTGACGACTGCACCGTAATAGAGACAGTATTGCGTGGACACACCGTATTGTGGGATATTATGCAAGAGAAAGATGCCTTGTATGCCAAGGCCGACTTTACCGACGAAGACGGTATAAGAGCCGCCGAATTGGAAGAACGATTTGCCGAACTTGAAGGCTGGAATGCCGAGAGCGATGCAGCAGAACTGCTGAGTGGATTGGGCATCAAAGAGGCCAAGCACTATATGCTTATGCGCGACCTCAGTGGTAAAGAGAAGGTGCGCGTGTTGCTTGCCAAAGCACTCTTTGGCCACCCCGACAACCTCCTGCTCGACGAGCCTACCAACGACCTCGACCTTGAAACGGTGATGTGGCTTGAAAACTACTTGGCCAACTTCGAAAATACCGTTCTTGTCGTTTCGCACGACCGTCACTTCCTCGACTCGGTGTGTACACACACTGTAGATATCGACTTCAGCCGAGTACAACTCTTTGCCGGCAACTACAGTTTCTGGTATGAGTCGAGCCAATTGGCACTGCGCCAACAACAACAACAAAACAAAAAAGCCGAGGAAAAGCGCAAAGAGTTGCAAGAGTTTATTCGCCGATTCAGTGCCAATGTGGCCAAGAGTAAACAAACAACCAGCCGCAAGAAGATGCTCGAAAAACTCAATATCGAGGAGATTCAACCCTCACAACGTCGTTACCCGGGTATAATCTTCACCCCTCAACGCGAGGTAGGTAATAAGATATTGGAGGTAAAAGGCCTTGAAAAGAGTATCGAAGGCACAATGCTGTTTAAAGACGTAAACTTCTCCATCGAGAAAGACGACAAAGTGGTATTCCTCTCGCGCGACCCTCGTGCAATGACAGCCTTGTTTGAAATTATCAATGGCAATATGAAGCCCGATGCCGGCTCTTACGATTGGGGACAAACCATCACCACAGCCTACCTGCCTGTCGATAACACCGACTTCTTCAACACCGATATGAACTTGGTCGATTGGTTGTCGCAATTCAGCGATGACCAAAGCGAGATATACCTCAAAGGTTTCTTGGGCAAGATGCTCTTCTCGGGCGATGAGTTGTCGAAGAAGGCGTCGGTACTATCGGGAGGCGAGAAGATGCGCTGTATGATAGCGCGTATGATGATGCGCGATGCCAATACACTCATACTCGACACTCCCACCAACCACCTCGACCTCGAGTCAATCCAAGCATTCAACAACACACTCACCTCATACAAGGGCGTGATATTGTTTGCCTCGCACGACCACGAGTTTATACAGACAGTGGCCAATCGTGTGATAGAACTCACTCCCAATGGCATCATCGACAAGATAATGGAGTATGACGACTATATTACCGATGAGCGTGTGCAAGCCGCTCGCGAGAGAATGTATAAAGTTTAACCCTCACAAATACATATTATTATGGTAAAGCACATTGTACTTTTCAAACTCAATGTTGAAGGTGCCGAGCGCACACAACTCATCAACGACTTTTGCAACGCAATTATAGCATTGCCCGCTGTTATCGATGTAATACGCCATATCGAGGTGTCGCACAACATCAACCCTGCCGAGCAATACGACATTGCCCTCAACTCGACATTCGACACCCTTGCCGATGTTGCCACATACGCCACACACCCTGCCCACGTTGCAGCAGCAGGCTTGCTCAAAGGCAAGGTAGCATCACGCGCCTGTGTCGATTACGAGATATAATACAACAAGTTACATATAAAACCGACAACCACCCATATTCAAGGGGTTGTCGGTTTTATACTTACCAAGTACATCTTATATGACACAACCTTGTAGTCATACAATTTACAAGAACAGTCGGTTAGAATACATTGACACCTTAAAAGGTGGTGCTATCATATTTATAGTACTGCTACATTGCTTTGTATTTCTCCCCATTTACAAACCTTCAATCTCGGCAATACCTCTTTTTTTTGTAATATCGGGGCTTTTCTGCAATGGCGATAAAAAGTGGGGAGATTTCTTACGCAAACAATTTTATACCCTGATTATACCCTACATTTCATATAACCTCATTGTTGGTATATTTATTTACGCGCTATCTGCAGCAGGAGTCAATCTGCCATACGAACACGATATACTTTCAATATTCTACACCGATATTTTTTATGAACTCCCCAATTATCCATTGTGGTTTCTTCCTGCTTTATTTGTATCACAAGTGGTATTTATGATAATACTCAAGTTATGCCGACATTTAAACCACAAACCGAGAATTGTCGCAATAACCATTACAACTGCTATAATAGGTTATATAGGATACAAAAGTCAACCTCTACCTCTTTTCATTGACAGGGGGCTTTTAGGGTAGTTTTCTATGCAATAGGATTTCTTTTCTCACAGACACCATTGTGGAATAAACCGAATAAGTACAATAAAATAGGATACTATCTTATTGTACCTTCAATAATAATATACCTACTAACGCGCCATTGTATAGATATGGCATACGCATACTACGATATACCATATCATATTCTTCTCATCAACATATTTGCCCTATTCATAAGTTCATTATATATATGCAAATTAATCAAAAGCATACCTATTGTAACATACTTAGGCAGGCACTCTTTAATTGTACTGTGTACGCATTGCATAATAATAGCGCCTCTAAACATTATACTACAAAAGATTTGCACAGAAACAAATTTGTTTTATTCCCCATTTATACTTGGCGTCTTGGTAATCGTATTATTAAACTACTTAATAGTACCTTTTTGCACCAAATTTCTACCTGTAATATCAGGCATTAGCAAACATCGAACAAACGACAGATGTGAATGCAATTAACCAAGAGCATAGGATGCATTTTAATATACAACGAGGCGCACCGAATGGTGCGCCTCGTTTTGTGAATTATAGATTTACTCTATCTATTAATATTTACGATAAACCATTTTCTCAACAGTTACAACACCGTTTGAGTAGGTCTTGCGTACGATGTTGATACCGTCTTGAAGTTCGGGAACCAACATACCGTCGATTGTATAGATAGCAGTGTCAACAAGTTCAGCACCGAGGGTAGTGTTCTCGTTCACACCCGAGAATGTACCTTCGTTGTTGATACCCACTGAAGCAACACCAAGGCCACCCATTTCGTTGGCTGCGCGAACGCTGAAGAAGTCTTCGGCAGTAGCATCGGCAGGAATATCATAACGACCTTCGTTGGTAAAGGCTACCACCTTATCATTGCGACATACGGCATAGCAGAATACATAATCTGAAACCTCCCATACAACAGCACCGTTCGATACAGCCACGACAGGAGCAATAGCCTGTTCGGTGAGCATATTGGGTTGCCATTGGTCATCACCGGCAAGCACGTTGGTGATAGTGTATTGAGCAGCCTCCTCGGCAGTGAGTACAGGATTATATGTAGCAGTTACCGACTCATTGTTAACAGTGAATGTTGTGGTACGACCCGACAAATCGACTTCAATACCACTCTCGGTACGGCTGTTATACTCGGCAAAGAGTTCGGGCAATACTTGCATACTTGTCCAACCTGCAGCCGAAGGAAGCACCTTCATTGTAGTGTTGAGCCATACGCAACGAGGAGTACCATTCCAAGGACGTCCCAAGTTGTATTGACCATTGTTCACTTCGTGACCATCGATAATACAATCGCTAAATACATAACCCCAATCGGTATCGCCGTTAGGAGCCGTAATACAGTTGGCACTTGAACGTTCCTCAAGGTAGAGAGTAGAACGGTTGAAGAAGACGTCGCCACCACCACAAATAAAGTCGACAGTACCGTGTATCTCGGTATCCTCGTGATATGAGCGCATTGCACTGTTGTTGGTATAGTATGTATCTTGGTAAGAGAGCATACGCACATTCTTGAAGATATTCTTGTTACCCTTATCTTGGATACAAACGGCACGACCAGTTGCACCGGTATAGTCGTAAGCATTCTTGATGGTAAGGTCTTGCATATAGATATTTTCGCCTGTGAGCAAGAGTGTAGCCGATACACCGATACCCTCGGTCGGGGCTTTATTCACGATGATGGTATTCTCCATATCTTCACCAATAAGCGAGATATTAGACTTCACGTTGGTCAAGCACTTATCACCAAGATCGTATGTACCTTGATGCAAGAAGATACGGAAACGTGTTGTACCATCGGCTGCACCGAGTGCTGCAAGGAGTTCGTCGGCAGTAGTTACAAATACATCATACATACCGGCTTCAACGGTAGGAGGCGCCATTGTGGTAAACGACAAAGTAACGGCTTCGGTCAATGTATTACCAGCAAGGTCCGATACAGTATTAGCGGGCAATGTAAATGTATATTGAGTGTTATAGGCAAGTCCCAAATAATCGAAAGTCAATGTTCTGCCCGACACTACAGGAGCAATCTTCACGTCGCCGAGAGTAGCCACTGTACCTTCCACAACTTGTACATTCTCGTCGAAGTTAAGCACCACACGACCCGATGCCGATGCACCTGTTGCACCACTTACGGGAACGGTAGAAACTACGCGAGGAGCAACACCGTCGTCATAGATAGCAGCCTTACCGGTAATGAAGATATTGGTAAT
>JAFXIZ010000026.1 GCA_017532725.1 Bacteroidaceae bacterium | reverse complement strand
TAAAAGAGTTATTTGAAAAGCGTGATGAATATGGCTCAGCCAGACAATCGTATTTTTTCTTATCCATTGCCAATTCTCACGTGAGTTCTTCTTAAAGGTTTGATAATCATAAATTCTATATCAAACTTCATCAAAGATACGGATAAACGAGCGACAAATATCAAGCCTGCCTGAATATTTTTCACTGCGAGTGCAAGTATCCTCAAAGATAGTGATAAGCGAGAGGAGAACAAAATAAGTTTACTTATTATTTATCCCAAGTATAACTATCTTGGGCGTTAGCCACTATTGCGATTGAGCGAGTGCAACTACCCCACAGCAACCCATACCCAATGGCAAGAGGTACAAGTAATAAAAAAGGTCGCCAACACGCGTGCGTTGGCGACCTTCTTATATCGTGCGATACGATTATTATTCGGCACGGAGAGTGAAGCGTTTGAAAGCAACAACTTTCAAGTCGGCATCAAACTCTTTGAGTACGTCGCGTACTGTCTTTTTAGCCTCCAAGATATCTTCTTGGTTGAGCAAGCAAACCTCTTTGAGGAATTTGCCAAGACGACCTTTAGCGATGTTTTGAATCATAGCCTCGGGCAAGTTAGCAGCCTTCTCGGCCGATACAGTAGCGATGATTTCTTTAGCCTTGGCAACCTCTTCGGCTGTAATCCAACCCTTAGCCATATTGCTTTCCATATGGTCTTCCGAGTCAACGTGAGCAGGGTTGATACCGGCTTTCTTCAAGGCAACCTCAACAGCCTTTTGTACTTGCTCGGCTTTAGTCTTCTCAATAGCAACAGCGATTTCCGAGTTTTTGATATCTTCCGAAACACCATCCTCATCGATAGCGATAGGATTCATCGCAGCGATTTGCATAGCAAGACGTTTGCCTGCCTCTTCGTTAGCCTTGTTAAGACCTACGATAGTACAGAGTTGGTTTTTGTTTTGGTGGTTGTACACAGTAGTGTGTTCAGCCTCGATGAAGTGGAATTCACCAAGTTCCATCTTCTCACCTGTCTTACCAATTTCGTCGGTGATAAGAGTCGAAATCTCAACACCATCGATAGTAAGGGCGAGTACCTCTTCGCGAGTTTTGGGTTTAGCCTCCATAACAGCGTTGAGGATACGGTTAGTCAAACCTACGAACGACTCGTTGTTAGCAACGAAGTCAGTTTCGCACTTCAAAGCAACGATAGCTGCATAGTTACCGTTTGCTTTAGCCAATACGCAACCTTCAGCAGCCTCACGGTCTTCGCGTTTAGCGGCTACGGCTTGACCTTTCTTACGGATTATTTCTTTTGCGGCTTCGATATCGCCGTCAGCTTCTTGTAATGCTTTTTTACAGTCCATCATACCGGCACCTGTCAAAGAACGGAGCTTGCTGATATCTGCCATAGTTACTGCCATAGTAGTATATTTTTTAGAAGTTAATATTCGATATAAAAAACAAAGAGCGCGCCTTATTAGAGAAAGGCTCGCTCTTTGTATGAGATTTATTATTCTTCGCTTTCAGCGGGTTTCTCTACTGCGGGTTCTTCTTTATCTTCAACCTTGCGGCGAGAGATACGAGCCTTGCGTTCGCGCTTGGGTGCTGCAGCAACTTCTTCGGCGGGAGCCTCATCGATTTTCTCGATTTTGCGCTCCTCGATACCCTCGGCCATAGCACCACAAAGGGCGTCAAGAATTACCTCGATAGATTTTGAAGCATCATCGTTAGCAGGGATAACGAAATCGATGTTTGAAGGATCAGAGTTAGTATCTACCATAGCAAATACGGGGATACCAAGACGGTTAGCCTCACGAACAGCGATTTGCTCTTTGAGTACGTCAACAACGAACAAAGCAGCGGGAAGACGGTTCAAGTCGGCGATGCTACCGAGAGTCTTCTCGAGTTTAGCACGTTGACGAGTGATTTGAAGTTTCTCACGCTTTGAGAGGTTGTCGAAAGTACCATCTTTGGTCATCTTGTCGATGGTGGTCATCTTCTTCACAGCCTTACGGATTGTGGGGAAGTTGGTGAGCATACCACCGGGCCAGCGTTCTGTAACATAGGGCATGTTGATAGAAGTGGCTTTGTCGGCAATAACTTGTTTAGCCTGTTTTTTAGTAGCAACAAAAAGTACTTTTTTGCCCGATTTAGCGATAGACTTGAGGGCAGCAGCCGCCTCATCTACCTTTGCTACTGTTTTATACAAGTCGATAATGTGGATACCGTTACGCTCCATAAAGATGTAGGGAGCCATTGCGGGATTCCATTTTCTTGTGAGGTGACCAAAGTGTACACCTGCTTCAAGGAGTTGTTCAAATGATGTAAGAGCCATTTTTCTTTTTTATTTTTTCGTTTACATTCTACTTTAACAATTGTCGGGTAGTTAAGCCACAGTATCAGGCTGCCGGCCAAGTCGCGACAATTTGGATACTAAACGTCGGTTTACTTGTTGCTCGAAGCTTACAAATAAGATTAACGTTTGCTGAATTGGAAGCGTTTACGAGCTTTGGGACGACCCGGTTTCTTACGCTCAACGGCACGGGGGTCACGAGTCATGAAGCCTTCGCGACGGAGAACGGCTTTATCTTCGGGGTTCATAGCAACCAAGGCGCGAGCAATAGCAAGACGAAGTGCTTCGGCTTGACCTTTGTAGCCACCACCTGTAAGGTTTACCATAATATCATATTTCTCAGCAACACCAAGTGTAGTGAGAGGTTGTTTTACAACAAATTGCAGTATCGACGAGGGGAAGTAATTTGTCAAGTCGCGTTTGTTGATGGTGATAACACCATTACCCTCTTTGATGAATACGCGAGCTACCGCTGCTTTACGACGGCCTACTACAGCTTTTTCGAGAAGATACATATATTATTACTTGTAGAGGTTAATATCTATTGTTTTGGGATTTTGTGCGGCGTGATCGTGTTCAGCACCACCATATACGCGGAGGTTACGCAACAATTGCGCTCCGAGTTTGTTTTTGGGGAGCATACCTTTTACTACGCG
Organism: Bacteroidaceae bacterium; assembly: GCA_017532725.1. Classification (GTDB taxonomy): domain Bacteria; phylum Bacteroidota; class Bacteroidia; order Bacteroidales; family Barnesiellaceae_A; genus Barnesiella_A. The sequence goes on along the minus strand of JAFXIZ010000026.1, from coordinate 14,770 downwards.
GAGTACAAGACGATCGGCACCTTTGGCTTGCAAGTCGGCGGGCGATTTTACGCGTTGACCACCGGGATAGCCTGTGAAATCGATATACTCTTTGTCAGTCATCTTCTTGCCGGTAAGAACAATTTTGTCGGCGTTGATGATGATTACGTTATCACCACAATCTACGTGAGGAGTGTAGTTGGGTTTGTATTTGCCACGCAAAATTTTGGCAACTTTACTTGCAAGGCGGCCCAAAACTTGGTCGGTAGCATCCACTACAACCCACTCTTTGGTTACTGTAGCCTTGTTAGCTGATACTGTCTTATAACTTAAAGTGTTCACTGCTTTAAAGTTTTAATAATTAGTTAGTTAATCGTGCTTGCGCATTACTTTCCCGGCCAAAGGAGCAGCAATTCGCTCGCAAATCTCTTTATTTTGGCTAATAATCGGACTGCAAAGGTAGTGCTTTTTATTTTACAATCAAATATTTTTCAATCATTTTTTTCATTGATTATTCACACACAGATTCTTCACAGATTATTCCACAGTCACCACAGTTACATAATGAATAGTAGATAAAAGACCATCCTAGCACCTTCTTCCTACAACTTTTATTCTACAGCCAAAACATACTTTCTCTCAGAACAACTTAAATATTTACACATTATAATATATATTTATCACACTACAAGAATATTTTTATATTTTCACATCAATATTAAACAGAAATATTTAAAGACATTAAACATTTTAAAAAAAATTATGTAGCTTTGTATCATTAACCCCAAAATGGAATGCCTATGTAGTAAAAACGAAAAAAAGACATTAAAATAAAGAAGCGTATTACTTTATTCTTGCTTTCTGAAAATCGGCAAATTAGATGAAGCACCAAGAGTAAAAGTAAAGACGCTCACGCACAGCGTGGGCTTTTACTTGTATATGGTGCTATGGTGTTTGCCGATACCTCAGAAGCGTATACAAAGTTTAAGTCCACTTTCTTTATTGTCTCCCCCTGCCCAACGGACTTAATAACAAACAACCATTAAATTTATTACTTATGAAAAAATCAATATATCTAATATTATTAAGCATAGTTATTCTTTCAACATCTTGCAATAACACAATATATAGCACTAGGACATTGCAAGGTTATTACGATATGAGAATGGATAGCGAAGAAGAACTTGAAATAAAAAACAAGGTGCAAATATTTCTATCAGAAAAAGATATTAATTGCGAGTATAACATTATTTCTCACAACTTATACCATCCATTCTGCATACCTATCTTTATGAGTCAGAAGAATGAGATTTCTAAAAAATTTTATGAAAATGCCGTAAAACAAGCATACAAATTAGGTGGTAATGGAGTTATCATAACATCCGTAAACACATACAAAGTCATTAACTTGAATCAAAAGGATGGCAATAAAAAAGCAAGCAATGGATATCTAAACTTAATTCTAGATACCACTTTAATGGATAAATTCAATAATGGTATTGTTGCTCAATTATCCCCACAAGAAATAAAAATTCACATTAATGAGTTAAAAAGCGAGATTGAATTCAACGTTAAATCAGTAAAAACACTTGACGAAGTTCGCATTATTGAAAAGAAAATAGATGCTCTTCAAGCATATAATAATTCACAACCCTTATTCGATAAAGAACTAGATTTATTTTTAGCGAAGAATAGAAAAGAGTTATATTTAAGAGCCATGAAAGTTTCTACTGATAAAGAAGTCATACTAAACACCTCACTTATGGAAAAATTCAACAATGGAGATGTATCACAATTAAAAACAAAACAAGTGGAACGCTGCGTAGAAGAGTTTTTTGCCGAAATTATTTTCAATATTAAAAATGTAAGGACTTCTAACGAACTTATCACCATTAACAAGAAAATAGACGCGCTCCAAATATGGAATAATGCACAAAGAGAACCCAATTTAAAATTAAATCAAGCGCTTGAAAAGCTCAAAGAATCAACAAATAGGAACAAAAACAAAGTTATAAAAGAAGAACGAATTTATACACTAAAAAAAGAAATTGAATTGGGTATTAAATCAGCTAAAACATCAGATGATATTCGCATTGTAGAAGATAAGCTAAAGAGTCTTCAAACCTACAATAAATCACAAGAACCATTTGATATAGAACTTGATAAATTTTACAATAAGAATCAGCATAAATTATCAGAGAGAGCACGTGAAATAAACATAAAGGAACATAAAATAGAAAACAACACTCTAATAAATAATATTAATAACTATAAAGAAGAAATTGAATTAGATATCATAATAGCAAATACATTAGAGGAAACTCTTATTATAGATAAAAAATTAGATGCTCTTTTATTATACAACAATTCACTAAACAAGTATAACAAAGACATTGAAAAATTTTATAAAGAGAATCGAAAAACCTTAATAGTCAAGGCTCAATCCTTTGCTCAAAAGGAAGGTACTATGCTAAATACTGCCCTTATTGATAAATTTTCAGATGGTTCAATAGACAAGTTAACTCAAAAATTGATTGATTTTTCTATCGAAGAAATGCAAAATGAAATCGAATTCAATTTCGAAACTATAAAAACATCCGAAGAAGCCACAATATTAGGAAGGAAAATAAACATATTACAAGGATGGAACACATCCCAAGCATTTCCCAACGAAAAATTAAAAGAAAATATTCTAAAATATAGAAAAAAAATATCTCGATTTATTAAAAGACTTGATAAATAATACAATATAGAATATCATTAACTTAAGGGGCGAAAGCCCCTTTTTCATATTTAGAATTTAGTATATTCATAGTAAAAAATTTTACTATACTAATAGCGCATAGTTCGCGCCAAACAAAATAATTCTTGCCCTATTTTTGGATCGGCAAGGCTACTGCCGGCACGGTAGGCTGCTTAGCAGGTGGGCTTGCTATGCAATTGTTGCCTAACTTTCGGCGATAAATTCTTGTTTACTTCATCATTTATTCGCAGAAAAAATATATTTTTGCGTTGCTTTTTAATATCTACCGAGTATGACACAACGCGATATTCATATAGTAGCAGATAGCAAGATACCCTTTTTGCGTGGTTTATTGGAGCCTTATGCTCACATAAGTTATTATGAGCCAAGCGAAATCACTAATGCCGTGATGCGCGATGCCGATATTTTATTGACACGAACGCGCACGCGCGTGGATAAGCGACTGCTTAACGGATCGCGTTGCTACTTTGTGGGTACTGCCACGATTGGATACGACCACATCGACACCGAATATTGCAAAGCCAACGGTATTCGCTGGGTGAATGCCCCGGGCTGTAATGCAGGGTCGGTGGGACAGTATGTGCTGGCTTCGATATTGCTATGGGCGCGATCGAAGGGGCGCGAGGTGGCCGATATGACCATTGGCATAGTGGGCGTGGGACACGTTGGTCGCATTGTGGAGCGTTACTGCCGAGCCATCGGTATGAAAGTACTGCTTAACGACCCTCCTCGCGCTGCTGTTGAGGGTAGCGAGAAGTTTGTTTCGCTCGACGAGATTGCTGCCAAGGCCGATATCGTGACCTTTCACACCCCATTGATAATGCAGGGCGAGTATGCTACCTGCCACTTGGGATCGGCCCGATTCTTCGACTCGCTGCAACGCAGTCCGTTGGTTATAAACACCTCGCGTGGTGCTGTGGTTGATAATTATGCCCTGTTGCGCGCGCTCAACACCGAGAAGGTGAGCGATGCCGTAATGGACGTATGGGAGGGCGAGCCTCGCCTGAATACGGCGTTGATGCTTGCCTCGTTTATAGCCACACCCCATATAGCCGGCTACTCGTCGGACGGCAAGGCCAATGCTACGCGTATGATTGTGGAGGCTGTGGGCAAGGAATTGGGCGTGAAGATTGACACAACGGAGTTGGTACCTCCCACACCACCCGTCAGCACACTGTCGTTGGCACGCAACAGCGACCCCATTGTTACGGCTGTGCTGTCGAGTTACAACCCACTGTTTGAAACTCGCAACCTCAAACGCCAGCCTCACGACTTCGAAAAGTTGCGCAACTCCTACGGCATCCGTCGCGAATTTCACGCCTATACCGTGACCGGTGCGCGCGACAACAACGCCACCGTATTGCGCGAATTGGGCTTTATACTATAACAATTGCCACCACAGCGCAAGGCTCGGTAAATGGACACATTTCAAGACATATTCTCTACACCTCTACCCCAACGCACCCCACAGCCGGGCGATGTTCTTGTGGTAGAGCCATTCTTGCGCGAGGTACACTTTCGCAGGGCTGTCGTGCTGCTTATCGACCACAACGAGCAGGATGGCAGCGTGGGGCTTGTACTGAACAAGCGTTCGAACGTGAAACTGAACGAAGTGCTGCGCAATGCAACGTGCCGTCGCGACATACCCCTGCACATAGGTGGGCCCGTGGAACACGGACGGCTGCTATATCTGCACACATTGGGCAACCGTCTGCGCGATGCCGTAGCGTTGGAAAACGGATTGTATATAGGAGGCGACTTTAACGACGTACTGCAATACATCGACAGCGACGAGTACGACGAGCGTTGCATCAAGTTCTTTGCCGGATACAGTGGCTGGACAGCCGGACAACTTGCCCGAGAGATAGCCGAAAGGACTTGGGCAGTAGCACCCCTACCCGACACCCTGCAGGCAATGCTCGCTCACGACAGCGACTATTGGCGCGACACCGTGGCACAACTCGGCGATGAATATCGCTCGTGGCTGCTATGCCCCTCCGAGCCAAACCTAAACTGACACCCTCATTACAGGCACACTACACAAAGAACAGCACTATTGCCAATGCGGCAACAGCAATACCGGCATACTGCCACCACGACAATCGCTCGCCAAAGCACAAGCGACCCACCAGCGTGGCTATCGCAACAATGGCTATGTTATACACCGGATAGAACACACCACTATCTATCACCATCAAGGCCTTCAACAAGAAATAAGTACACCCCATATTAGCAACACCCAGCACCACACCAGCCCACACATTGCGCCACTGCAAGGGTTGGCGTCGTGAGCGAGGTTGCATCAGGTAATATATAATAGTATATAGCAAAGCCGTAGCAAAAGCAACACTCGTAAGCAGACTCAAGTCGGCATCACCACCACCCCGTTGAGCCACAATCTGTTGGCAAAACTTGAGCATAAAATTGGCAAGACCATAACACAAAAACACCAACAACGGATACATCCACTGCCCAGCGCCACGCCCCTCGACACCACTGCCACGCCTGAAGATAAGACACAACGCAGCAACAACCAACAGCGACGCCACCCAACGAGGTTCATCGCCCTGCAAGAAAACGTAAGCACACAACACCGGCACCACAAACGACACGCGCGCCGATATCGTAGCCACTGCCACACCGTGCGAACGAGTAGCACCACTCATCGTGACAAAACCACCCATCATAAACAGCCCCACCAGCATAGCCGGCAGCCACCAAGACGCCACAGCCACAGCCTCGCCCATAGCCACATTACCCAGCAAGCCCAGCAACAACGCCACAGCATAATTCACGCCGATAGCCTGCAACGAATCGACACCCCGTTGCTGAAAAATCTTGAACAGAATGGCAAAAAGCGAGCCAAACAAAATAGCCGTTATCAGATACACCATATCGCAAGTATTACATTTCTCGCCACGAAGATAGGAAATAGCATCGGGAAATCATACTATAAAACACAAAAAGAGAGTACAAAAAATGCACTCTCTTTTGTTTTATAAAGCGTAATGTCTTTATTAGATACGTTTCTCGCGGATGCGGGCTTTTTTACCTGTGAGTTGACGCAAGTAGTACAATTTAGCACGACGTACTTTACCACGACGGTTGATAGTGATTTTCTCAACGAAGGGAGAGTCGAGGGGGAAGATACGCTCTACACCTACGTTACCTGACATCTTGCGTACTGTGAAACGTTTTTTGTCACCGTGACCCGAAATGCGAATTACATCGCCACGGAAGTCTTGGATACGCTCTTTGTTACCCTCTTGAATACGGTATGATACTGTAATGGTATCACCGCTCTTGAATGCGGGGTGTTGTTTCTTTTCCGAAGCAAAGGCTTCTTCTACAATCTTAATAAAATCCATTTTTATAGCTATTAAAATGTTATTAATTCGCAATATTCACAGACCACTTGTACTGCCAGAGATTGCGAAAAGCGGTGCAAAGTAACAAAATTTAATTGAAATACACAAGCATAGCAGTTTAGTTTTTTGAATATAATCATTATATTTGCCTATTATTATACATAAACGATTTCTTAATTGATTATGAAACAGGAGGTTAAAGCATTTATTGCATCGCTACACAATGACACATCTGCAATGAGGGATGCCTTTGCTCCCGATGACTACTATATGCGCAGGGTTTCGCACTTTGCGCGTCTTAACGTGGGGCGTAGCGATATTGTTATGCTGGGCGACAGTCTTATAAACGGATGCGAATGGCACGAATTGCTTGAGAATCCTCTCATTAAAAATCGTGGTATCAATGGCGATACGGTGGAGGGCGTGAGGCAGCGTGTCGAAGGTATTATGCAAGGCAAGCCTGCCAAGGTTTTTCTGATGGTGGGCATTAACGATGTGTCGCACGATATTGCCTCGCACGCCATTGCTTGCTCAATAGTGGCTTTGGTCGATTATTTGCATAGCCTATCGCCCGACACTCAGGTGTATGTGCATAGTTTGCTGCCTTTTGACTCTACGGTGTATTTCTCATCACTGACCGATAAGGAGGGGGATGTACGGCATATAAACACGCTGTTGAGCGAGGCTGCCGAGGAGTTTGATTATACATTTATTGACTTGTATGCACACTTTGCCACCCCCGACGGCACAATTAATGCCGAATATTCCAACGATGGATTGCACCTTACGGGTAGTGGGTATGCCTTGTGGGCAAGATTGTTACAACCCTATATAAATGAATGATATGAAACGACTTATAATATTTGTAATGGTGCTGCTGTCGGTTTCGGTGTGGGCGCAACAGCCTGCCAATGTCGATATTGTGATGGATATATGCCGGCTTATGGCAAAGCAAAATAATGCCGACCACAAGGAGTGCGTAGCCTGCGCAGAGGAGTGGGTGGCCAACTTGCCCCAAGAGAAGTTGCCGGCTTATGTCGAGCAGGCCGAAAAGTTGTTATACCCTACCTATAGCACCTATTGTGGTCGTATGACCTATAGAGCGTTGCTTGCGCGACTCTTGCACAATGGCGACAAAGATGATATCGCACTGTTGCGTTATAGGTATCAGTACGAAATGCTTGGCAGAAACAATGAAGGTGAGTTTGCTACCGACTTTGTGTACTATGATGTAAATGGCAAGGAGCATCGCTTGTCGGATGGCTTGGGCAGTAATACCTTGTTGATATTTAACGACCCCGAGTGCGAGGAGTGTGCATTGCTGCGCGAGCATATTGTTACAACCGGCGAGTTGGCAGGTTGCACTGTTGACAGCACAACAACGGTGCTGTTGGTATATCCCGATGAGCCTACCGATGCGTGGCGCGAGGCAGTAATGCACAACCCCTCGACGTGGATTGTGGGCTATTCGGAGGATGTGTCGGACTTGTACGACCTGCGCACCCTGCCCTCAACCTATTGGCTCGATGAGGAGCAACGTGTAATGAAACGCGATGCGCATCGATAAAACACAGCATCAGTCTGTGATTGAAAAAATCAATAGCCCAGCCCAAAGATAACAAGTGCGATTATAGTTCTGCCGTCATAGGTTGGTTACTTATCAATGCTTTTAAGTTCTTTGATTATGGCTATTTTATTTTCGTATTTGGGGAAAGATACGAAGCCGTTATTAACAGTTGCAACCCGACCTGTGTACAGTTCAATCACAGTAGCACCATCGTGAAATATATTATCGGTAGGAATAGACTCTCCTTCGTTGGGTTTCAGCCGTATAAGGATTGTATCAGTATCATTATATCTTATACAAGTATGGACATCGAGGGTACGCTGTCTTCCAGTACCGATAACCGGATTAGAACTACGGATTTTGCCAAGTTTTTGGAAATGTTTCAGATGGGTGGCATTTATATTGTCCCAATTCATATCCGAACGGAATGCTTGGTCGCTGTCAACATTTAAACGGGCTTCACTCAGTTCGCGACACGTCTCATCGCCGTAGAATACCTGAGCCACGCCGGGCGATAGCAGGAGTGTTGTTGCACAGTCTATCATATTAGCCATATCAGCATCACGATGATACGAGTTGTTCAGATAACTGAACGGATGCCAATCGCTATGCGATGCCACACTGTCGGCGTAGGCCTGCCAAGTATATGTAATGTTGTCAAGATCGCCATTTTTAGGGAAATAAAAATTCACCAAACTACTAAATCCGGCATCGGCATATTGGGGCTTATAATCAATAGATGCACAGTCATAATCGCCTGTCATATAGAAGTTGTCAGACCACTTTGAGGCCGGAGAATCGGGGTGTGAAGCGCGCCAGTTTTCGAGCGCCACATTACAACTTTGGTACAGTTCCTTCCAACGGTTCATATGAACATTCTCTACAATATCGCAGCGAAAACCGTCTATACCGAACTCTTCAACCCACGATGCAATCCAAGCAATGACATATTGCACCGGCGACCATTCTTGGTCATTGCGCAACTTACGAGCCGAAGGGTTAACCCACGCATCATTCGATGTACCCTCGTTATTCCACTTCCTGTGGAGAAAATCAGGTATCCTTACAGGCATTTCACTTTCGTCCTTGAAATCCGGCATACCGAATAATGTAGTTTCCAACGGATTATTCTCGTCCCAATTTTCATCAGGCATACGAATCCATCCACGGCCATACCATCCGTTCCAGTTAAGACGGTTGGCATAGAAATCGTCATAACTCCAATCGCGACGATGTTCTGCAGCCCGAGCCTCAGTCAGCCCTGTTTCAGCAAAACCGGTCTGAACAGCGTCAAGCAATGTAGGGTATCCCGGGTTGTTAAGATTGGCTCCGAGCATAACTCTGATACCCTGCGAGTGAAGTGTGTCGATAAGTTCACGGAATTCTTCTACCGTTCCATAGTTCTTATCAATCTGGGTGTAATCGAGGGGATAATAGCCGTGATAGCCATAATGAGGGAAATCATTTACCGAGCCCGACCCCGACATCCAGCCGTGAATCTGCTCATAGACGTCGGTCATCCATACAACATCTATGCCCAAATCGGTGAAGTATCCTTCTTGGGCTTTCTTAAGCATTCCTTTGAAATCGCCACCGTGAAAAGTTGCGGCGTTTAATCGTTCGCTACCATAATCCACGATGCGTCCGTAATTGACATCGTTTGAAGAATCACCATTACAGAAACGGTCGGTTATTACAAAATAGACTGTGGCATTACCCCAATCAAAGTTACGCTCCTCGGAATATGCCAAACGACATAAACCAATAAGTGTCAACACGATAAATAAATATTTCTTTCTCATTACAAGATGTTTTTGATATTTTCTGCAAAATTATCTTGTTATGAAAATATACGCAATACTGATTTATAACCACATCGGTTTATAACAGCCTCATAGATATAGCCGCAGTCAGAGCCTCCACCGAATTTCCCACACACAATCGTTCAAGAATATTTTGTCGGTGTCGGTTAACTGTATGTACACTGATACCCAATATGTCGGCAATCTGTTTACTTAATTTTCCCTCCTTAATAAGCAACAGTATCTCCTTTTCGCGATTGGTCAAAATATGCTTCTTCTTGTCGGAGAAAGAGTAACTGATAATGTCGCCCGAGTGGTTGTTGATTATCTGAGGATTGATATCGGAGATGCCCTCTTGGCAAGATGACAAGTCATAGCAACATAGAATCAACCATATTTTCCCGGCCGGCGAACATCTCATTATTTGAGTGCTGTTGTCAAAAACACGATACCCCCCTTTGTCATCCTTGATTCTTATGCGACAAATCGCCTTATATTGCAATTTTTCTCTTGCAGGCAGTGGACTTACAAACTTAAAAAATTCATACTCCAACATTCGTTTCTCCACAAGATCCTCCGGATGCATTCTGTTATAGATAATATCTTCATCACTTGATCCTATTTCCTTATATATAGGAGCACCTTCCATTCCCAACAGCGATGCAAGTTCACCACAGTATAGATAACAGTAGTCGCGCGCAGCATCGGTAATGACACAGCAGGCATTTGTCACAGTAATGATATTCGCAACTACGTTTTTGCAACACTCAATTTCTTCGGCATCAAGAGTTTCCTCATCAAGATGCTGGGCAGAGTATATCTGTTCAAGTTCTTTTCGTAAAATATCCATATCCCGATGGTTATCTTTAAGTATTTCCTATAAAAACCGTTATTTTCAACCTTGCAAAGGTAATTAAATAATCCAATCTTGGAGATATTTGAAGGAAAGAATAGTTTTCCTTGACTATATGCTGTTAGATATGCTATCAGACTATACAATTTGATTTTTTATTGGTTGTTGATAAAAAACAATATAAATAATGCTTGCTACTTTCTAAAAAGTGTGTACCTTTGTGCTACGCCACAAAAATGGTTTGCGCTATGGATGTGAAAAGTAAAACAATGAAGCAACAGCCACAAAGACTCCCCGACGAGAGTCAAAGGGTTGTTTTTCCACATTCAGCGTTGTTATTGAATATTGCGACCACCCGAAATTGATACTCGGTGAGGTCGTTTTTTTTATATGCCAACTATAAAAGAGATAATAAAATGAGAAAAGAGAGTTTGGTATCTATCAATGACTTCAGTAAGGAAGAAATCATTGAACTACTCGAAAAGGCTAAAAGTTTTGAGGAAAACCCCAATCGTCGCGTGTTGGAAGGCAAGGTGATAGCAACTTTGTTCTTTGAGCCATCGACTCGCACACGCCTCAGTTTTGAAACGGCAGTCAACCGATTGGGAGGTCGCATTATAGGTTTCAGCGATGCTGCCACAAGTAGTTCATCGAAGGGCGAGTCGCTCAAGGATACTATTATGATGGTAAGCAACTATGTCGATCTTATCATTATGCGTCACTATCTTGAAGGTGCAGCGCGATATGCTTCGGAGGTGTCGTCAGTGCCTATTATCAATGCCGGTGATGGTGCTAACCAACACCCTTCACAAACAATGCTCGACCTATATTCGATATACAAGACGCAAGGTACTCTCGAAAATCTCAATATCACAATGGTAGGTGACTTGAAGTATGGTCGTACTGTACACTCGCTCTTGCAAGCGATGTCGCACTTCCACCCGACATTCCATTTCGTAGCACCCGATGAGTTAAAGATGCCACAAGAGTATAAGATATTCTGCGATGAGCATAATATCCCCTACTACGAGCATCGCGATTTCTCGGAGGAGGTTATCAATCAGGCCGATATATTGTATATGACTCGCGTGCAACGTGAGCGATTTACCGACTTGATGGAATATGAGCGCGTGAAGAATGTATATATCTTGCACAACAGTATGTTGGCAGGCAGCAAGCCCAATTTGCGCGTGTTGCACCCTCTGCCTCGTGTCAACGAGATTGCATACGATGTGGACGATAACCCCAAAGCATACTATTTCCAACAAGCCAAGAACGGCCTGTATGCCCGACAAGCCATTATTTGTAAGGTCTTGGGCATCGATGTAGATTAACCCTTTAGCACAAAGAATTATGACAAATACCAAGAAAGAACTTGCCGTTGCCGCTCTCGAAAACGGTACTGTTATAGATCGCATCCCCTCGGAACAATTATTTAAAGTGGTATCAATGCTCAAACTCGATACTATAGCCAATAGCATCACCATAGGAAATAATTTGGGTAGCAAGAAGATAGGTAAGAAAGGTATCATCAAGGTTGCCGATTATTTCTTTAAGGATGAGGAGATTAATAAGATAGCCCTTATAGCACCCGATGCCACTATCAATGTTATTCGCGACTATAAGGTTGTAGAGAAATATAGCATCACATTGCACGAAACCTTGCGAGGCATTGTTCGCTGCAACAACCCGAAGTGTATAAGCAACAACGAGCCTATGGAAACGGTGTTTCACGTAACCCGTCGCGAGCCGTTGGAGGTTACTTGTCGTTATTGCAACCGTTCGATGAATGCCCAAGAAATAGAGATATTGTAATGAAGCAGACTTGGAAACCCGGTACTTTGATATATCCGTTGCCCGCCATATTGGTGAGCAGTGGCTCCTCGCCCGACGATTATAATATGTTTACGGCTGCTTGGGTGGGTACGTTGTGTACCAACCCTCCTATGTGCTATGTATCGATACGCCCCGAACGCCATTCGTACAACCTCATTAAGCAAAATATGGAGTTCACGCTCAACCTTACCAATAAGGCTATGGCCCGTGCCACCGATTGGTGTGGTGTGCGCTCGGGTCGTGACTTTGACAAGTGGCAGGAAACCGGTCTTACACCCTGCCCCGGTGTAGAGGTGCGCTCGCCCTACATCGAACAATCGCCGTTGAGTATAGAGTGTAAGGTGCGTGAGATTGTGTCGCTTGGCTCTCACGATATGTTCATTGCCGATGTTGTCAATATCCTTGCCGATACGCAGTATATCGACCCCGAAACCGAGGCCTTTGATATGGCCAAGGCCGATTTGTTGGTATATTCGCACGGACACTACCACGAGTTGGGCAATGAGATTGGAAAATTCGGGTGGTCGGTTAAGAAGAAATAGATTATAAACCATATAGATACAATGACTATGAAGAAGATTTTTACCTCTCTATTTTTATTGATGATGGGTGTTGTGTGTGTGAATGCACAAGACTATACCACAATGCCCGAGAATGGCTCGGTGGTAGATGTGCTTACCGATGTAACCATCACTTGGAATGATACAACTGCCGTTGTATCGGTCGATCCTATGTTGATGGTGGGTGGTGCTAAAGCCTATGTAAAGAATGGTAGCGAGAAGGTTTTTGTAACCGACTTGTTCTGTGGCCCTGCAGCCGGTAATGCCGTAACGATGAGTATGATGACAGCAGCAAGTGATGCGGGCGACTATATCATAGAAATAGCCCAAGGTATGTTTACTGTCAACGAGACAGTAGTAGATGCCTTCTCGCTCAACTATAGCATTGGTGGTGTGCCCACCTCGATGGCTACATTCGATGTACAACTTGATAATGGCTCGCTCTCCAACATCTTGTTGACCGTGTCGCCCTGCGAAGCATTGTCGCTCAATGCCGAGAGTACCGAGAAGATACAAATCATCCATAATGCCGGTTTCAGTGCCTATTATGCTGCCACCTACACACCTACCATTACAGGCAGTAATACAGCCACACTTGCCACAACCACTGCATTGGCTAACGGCAATTATACACTTATCATACCCAAGGGGGTGTTTATGGTTGATGACAAGGTTAATCCCGAAATTATAAGAGAATTTGACTTGTCGGAAGTTAATCCTGCCGAGAAGATGACCGTAACCCCTGCCGACGGCTCTATTCTTGAGACTCTTGCCGATATTACTATTACTTGGGACAATGCCACCACAGTTACCGTTTCTCCCGAGATGATGGTGGGTGGTGCAAAGGTGTATCGCATAGGTGCCGAAGAACAAATTTTTGTATCGGATATCTTCTGTGGCCCTACACCCAACAATTCGGTAACGTTGAGCCTGATGTCGGCAACCAATGATGCCGGCGATTATGTAATAACTATTCCAACAGGTATGTTTACCGTCGATGAGATTGTACTTGAGGAGTTTAACCTCAACTATACAATCGACGGATTGCTTACATCGCCCGCTACATTCGATGTGCAATTGGTCGAGAACTCTATCAACGACGTGTTGCTTACAATTACCCCCTGCGATGAGGTGACTGTGAATGCCGATAATACCGAGCCTATACAGGTTATACACAATGTAGGCTTTGACAGTTATTTTGCTGCACAATACGAGGCTACCATCACAGGTGTCAACACCGTGAGCCTCCACGCCAATAAACAACTCGGACAGGGTAGTTATTCGCTCATTATCCCCAAGGGCTACTTCATTGTAGATGGTATGATCAACCCCGAGATTGTAAAAGAATTTGACACTTCGGGCGTTGCTGTTGTAGGCAATGATGCCGATGTTGTGAATGTGTATAACCTCAACGGTGTGCAACTTGTTAACGGTGGTACAGAGGCCGACTTGAACAGCCTGCAACCCGGTATATACATTATAAATGGTGAGAAAAAGTTTATTCATCGCAACAAGTAATGTGTAAATAGCGATAAAAAAACTTTGTTCGATGCAAATTATTCATAACTTTGCATCGCAAACAGTGTGAAAATAATCAATAAACCTATTAATATAATACTTATGGAAAGAGACAAAGTCATTTTTGACATTATCGAACGCGAGCATCAACGTCAGTTGAAGGGTGTTGAACTTATCGCATCAGAAAACTTTGTGAGCGACCAAGTTATGCAGGCTATGGGCTCTTGCCTCACAAATAAATATGCCGAAGGTTATCCCGGCAAACGCTATTATGGTGGTTGCGAGGTTGTGGACGAAAGCGAAACAGTTGCTATCGAACGCCTCAAACAACTCTTTAATGCCGAATGGGCCAATGTACAACCCCACTCGGGTGCGCAAGCCAATATGGCTGTATTTATGGCGTGCCTCAAGCCCGGCGATAAATTCCTCGGTCTTAACCTCTCGCAAGGTGGTCACCTCTCGCACGGTTCTCCCGTAAACTTCTCGGGCTTGATGTTCCAAGCACTCGATTACGGTGTGCGTC
>JAFXIZ010000025.1 GCA_017532725.1 Bacteroidaceae bacterium | reverse complement strand
CATCTTCTTGGGTATTGGTGCTATGACCGACTTCTCGGCTCTTATATCTAACCCCAAATTGATGCTCGTGGGTGCTGCTGCCCAATTTGGTATCTTCGGTGCATATATGATTGCTTGGTGGCTCGGATTTGATCCTATGCAAGCCGGTGCAATTGGTATCATTGGTGGTGCCGACGGTCCTACAGCAATCTTCCTTTCATCGAAACTCTCTCCCAACTTGATGGGTGCTATCGCAGTGTCGGCTTACTCTTATATGGCTCTTGTGCCTGTAATTCAGCCCCCTATTATGCGATTGCTCACCACCAAAAATGAGCGTCTTATTCGTATGAAACCTCCTCGCGCTGTATCGCACACCGAAAAAGTAATGTTCCCCATCATCGGTTTGTTGCTCACTTGCTTCCTCGTTCCTTCGGGTCTTCCCTTGTTGGGTATGCTGTTCTTCGGTAATCTCCTGAAAGAGAGTGGCGTTACACGTCGTTTGGCAGAGACTGCTCGTGGTCCGCTTATTGACGTTATTACCATTTTGTTAGGTCTTACCGTTGGTGCTTCTACTCAAGCATCAGAGTTCCTTACCGTCGATTCTATCCTTATCTTCGGTTTGGGTGCATTGTCATTCATCATCGCTACCACTTCGGGTGTATTGTTCGTGAAGTTCTTCAACCTCTTCTTGAAGAAAGAGAACAAGATCAATCCTCTCATTGGTAATGCAGGTGTATCGGCTGTGCCTGATGCGGCTCGTATCTCTCAAAACGTAGGTTTGGAATACGATCCCTCGAACTACTTGTTGATGCACGCTATGGGTCCCAACGTAGCAGGTGTAATCGGTTCGGCTGTTGCTGCCGGTATCTTGCTCGGATTCCTTTTGTAATCTTAAACTCTCAATAATAGGCTGCCCCAATTCGGGCAGCCTATATTTATAAACTATGTAAACTAAAATCTCAAAGAGAAAGCGACATTACCTAAACCAATACAGTATTTATGAATAATATGATAGAAAAACTAATGCCATACGCAGACCAATTCGGTATTAAATTCGATGGCAACACAGTAGAATTTGGCGACAAATACCAACCTATCAACACTATTATGGTCAATCGTATTTGCGACATTATTGACACACCTCAAGAGGTGCAAATCGTATTGAGTGGTTGTATATATATACTCAAGAAAGAGAGTGGCGAATTAAGAATCAAAATTCTCGACTAAGCCACTGCTTATATTTATACCCACAGGAGATAAAAAAGCGAAACCGACCCATAGAGCCAGTTTCGCTTTATATATATATCATAATGTCTTACTTAATTGTAACCTCCAAGGGTGTTGCCAATGTTGCAGCAAAGTATTTCATATATACAAACCAATCTTGTGGCGTATCAAAGCCCCATTTACTCCAGCCGGCTCCGGCATAATAAGTAACCGTTTCGCCGGGCACATACATTCGTTCCATCAGCAAGTGGCCCTCGGCACCGCGGTCGGCTCGCTCCTGCTCATCGAAATATACAGGCGACGCACTCTGCACCGGTGTTGCGTAGGCCATACCCAAGTATATCTGCCCATTCACACTGTCGGCAGGCTCGGCATAGGCTGCATATCCGGCCTCGCCGTCATACTCCATAACGCCATCGACATCGTGCAGAACAATACCACTGACCATAGGTGTGGGCGACTTGAGGTTGTGATATACAACATCGATACGATTGAGTTGGCTACCCTCATCAAGTGTTATCACACGGGTTTCCACAACGGTATCATTGCCCAATACAAAGGGACGATAGCGAAGGCTCACTGTAAAACGCAAGGGGCCGTTATCGAGAATTTCAAAGTCCTCATAACAATAGGGATACACTATTACACCGGTTGCATCGACCAACGCAGCAGTTCCTGCACCCAAGGTAGGTCCTACCTTATAATAGTCGAGCCCGTTACCGTGATCGACGTGGTACGACACCGAATTGTACAACGCAGCAGCCGAGTCGGGGGCAAAACTCTTCAAGCGCGCTATTTCGGCCACTGTTTCGGGGTTAAGTTCGGCAGCATAGCGGTCGGCAACAACAGGATAATCGACACGCTTAACCCACGCATCGTAGCCATAAGCACGCTCGCCACTTGCTTGCAAGGCAGGGCCATAAGCACGGAAGGCTATACAACCATTCTCCCAAGCGATATCATCGACACGCTCGGGATAATGCGCACCCGTAGCACGCACATCGAAGGTATCGGGCACGCCTACACACACGATGTAAGCACGGTCGCTATGAGGCTCAAGTTCGCCGGCTTGAAATATCAACTTGTCATCAAAAGTAACTTGGTAAGGCACTTGCTCACCCTTATTGTCGAGCACCACAATAGTGCTACCCTCCTCAAGTTGCAATTGCTCAGCAACCACACCATAATCAAGTTCCACCATTTCATTAATTCTCACCAAGTCGGTAGTATTCGACACTTCCACCTTCACAACATCGGCTGTCGAACAGGCCTGCAACAAAACGATTGCAGCGCCAAGGAAAATCTTCTTCATAAGCAAATAATATATATTTGGTATCTAACAAATTAACGCACTATCAGCGCAAATATTGCCAAGTAAAGTTACTTTTATTGTAACTCTTACCCACGATGCTATAGTACAGCGAATAGCAAGGGCGCACAAGATAGAACAACGGCACAAGCCCCACAGCACAACGCTCGCCCAACAATCGTGAGGCACGCAGGAACACGCGCCAAGTAAATATCCAATAGAGCAACATTATCACCACAGCAGCAATGGCGAGCAACACGTTGGGCAATGCCACCACCAAAGCAGCAGCAAACGCGAGCCATACGAGCAAGTGCAGGACAGCCTCAACGGCAAAGACCGGCTTCGAGCAGGTACGCAGGTACTTCGACGTAAAATTATATCGCATACGCAGTTCACTCCACGCCTCACTCTTATCGTAATGAAAACTCTCGACAATACTCTCGGGCGACACCTCGATGCGAGTATTCTTTCGGTTGGCTATTTCATTTACCAACAAGTCGTCATCGCCAAAGTGCAGATTAAGGTGTGCCGAAAATCCTTTGTTGGCAAAGAAACTATCACGACGATAAGCAAGATTGCTACCCATACCCATATAGGGATGTTTCATCACGGCAAAAGCCAAGAAACGCAACGACAGCAACATACGGTCGAACACCTTATAATAACCACGTTTTTCGTTCTCATCATACGCCATTCGCGTATAACCCAATACGACATCGACGCCCGGCACAAAATTGCGTGCCATACACTTCAGCCATTCGTTTCCCTGAGGCATACAATTGGCATCGGTAATTACCACGACATCGTTCTTGGCTGCTTTGACACCCAATGTTATACCCAACTTCTTTCGACTCACATTACACACCTTATCGGGCACAAAGGTCTGATAGACATTATTATAATCGCATTCATACAGCGAAATGGCCTTTTGCAACTCCTCGGTAGTACCATCGTTAACCACAATCACTTCGTAACAAGGATACTCCTGTGCCACCAATCGAGGCAACAACTGCAACACGCGCTCACCCTCCTCGGCGTGGGCATACACAACAACCGACACACTCGGCAGCACATCGGCATACTGCACCTTACCCATCGAGGCTGCACGCGTATATGAAGCAACACGATTATATATAACGTAGAGATACAACAACTCCACACACAAGAGAAAAAACAAAAGTGCTAAAAGCACAATTTGCACAGTGGAGAAGTTCAAATCGAAATAAAAAGACATAACTGATGCGAATAAAATAGTAAGTGCAAAAGTAAGCATTTGTTTTGAATTATGCCACATCGTGGCACTCGCAAACGGCAATCTTTCGCCACTGACAATATGCAATCAAATAATTCGAGCCTGCGTGTTATCCCATAATATTGTATATCAATATGATAGAAAACATCTACCCAATAACAGTAAAAAAAGATGTTTCCACATATAATAAAAAGGGTATTAATTCGTTTAAAAAGTAAATAAGTACAGAAAAAAGTCATATCTTTGCCAAGCTAAAAAAACACCAATGAAAAAATATATACTTTTTATCCCCGTTTTATTGCTTGCCATCACATCATGTAAGCCATCAAAAGAGATGTTGTATTTCTCTGAAATGGCCAAAGATGGCAATATAACCCAAGTTATTCCCGACTCAATAAAAGAGTACGAATCGCCCATCAAGCCCGATGATATGTTGCTGATAACCGTTACCGCATTAGACCCTAATGCTGTAGCAATATTCAACCTGCCCACGCAGAACTATCTGGCACCCGGCGAATCATTGCTCATTACAACCCCCTCTATGCAGACATACCTTGTCGATAGCGAAGGCTGCATAGACTACCCCGTATTGGGCAAAGTAAAAATTGGTGGTATGACCCGAAAAGAGGCCACCGAACAACTCAAAGAGAAGATAAGCAAGTATGTAGAAAATCCCATTGTTAACCTGCAATGCATCAATCATAAGGTCACCGTTCTTGGCGAAGTAACACACCCCGGCACATACGAGATAAAGAGCGAACGCACCACTATACTCGACGCACTCGGATTGGCCAATGACATAACCATTTATGGTAATCACACCAATGTGCTGCTTATTCGCGAAGAGAACGGCACACGCACATTCAATCGCATCGACCTTTCGCAACCCGACGTATTCACATCGCCCTACTACTATTTGCAACGCAACGATGTAATATATGTAGAACCCAACGATGCAAGAAAAGGATATGCAAACTATAGCCAAAACAAGCAATACACCGTATCAATCGTAAGTGCCATCACATCGGCTGTATCGGTAGTAGCATCACTCTTTATAGCACTCACAAAATAACAATAGAAATAAGTATCACTCTTATCACCAACACTTTTTATGGACTCTTCACAAAACAGCATAAATAGCGAAAGCATCAGCCTTGCCGACATAGTATCAACCGTTGTCAAGAGTTGGTATCTATACGCTATATCGATAGTTCTTTGCGTCATAATAGCCTTTGCATATAGCAAAATCACACCCGATAAGTATGTTGTAGAATCGAACATTATGATTCGCACCGATGCCTCTTCAAGCAATATGGCAGGTGCTTTTATGCAACAAATGGGATTGGGCAACTTGATGGGACAAGGTACAAGCGTCGATGATGAGATAAAGATTATTGCATCGCACTCACTGTTACGACAAACTGCCGTCAAGATGCAACTGAACAGAACTCGCATCAACCGCGAGAAGTTCTTCAACAGACTGCCCGAATATAGTGGATATGCTGTAGATGTTATCGACATAAACAACGTATGCGATACATTGAAAACCTCATTAAAATTCAAAATCAAGATAGATAAAGAGGGTCTTGCCGACATCACGCTGAAGAAAGGCTTCTTCAAGAAACTCGCCGACGTAAAAGATGCCACACTGCCCGTAACAGTCAACACCATATATGGCGACTTTACCATCACCACCACTCCCGATTACACACCCGGCGAAAAGTATAAATACAACGTCAAGGTAAGTGGTTACGATAATATGGCCGAAAACATCGGCAAGAAGGTCAAGATATATATACCCGACCAACTATCCAACCTCATCACATTGGCCATAGAGACACCCCAAATAGAGTATGGCAAAAATCTGCTCAACACAATAGTAGAACTTTACAACGAGCGTGGTATTGCCGAGAAGAATATCGAAACCAGCAATACGGCTCAATTCATCGAGGAACGTTTGGTACTCATCGCGCAAGAACTTGATGAAGCCGAGCGTAAAGTCGAAAGTTACAAAAAAGACCACAACTTGTCGAATATCGAGGCCGAAGCCAAAGCAATCCTTGAGAACGACATCATCTTCCGTACCAAGTTGCTCGACGCCGAAACACAAGTAAAAGTATTGGGTTACATATTGGAATTTATATCAAACCCCGAAAATCAATTTGCACTCATACCCTTCACATCGGGCATAGGCGAAGCACCGGCTATGGCCATAGCCGAATACAACAAGTTGGCACTGAGCCACATCAATATGCGCAGCACAGCCAAGCCCGGCAGCCCCTCGTTGAAACTGCTCGAAAGCCAGATAGATGCATCGCGCCAGAATGTTGTTATATCGGTCAAGACCGGCAAAGAGAGTGCCGAGATAGCCCTTGCCAACCTGCGTGCGCAAGAGAATCAATACAACTCACGCATCAAATCGATGCCCACACAAGAACGTGAGTTTATCTCGCTATATCGCCAAAAGGCCATCAAAGAGGAGTTGTATATATTCCTGTTGCAAAAACAAGAAGAAAACGCCATAACATTGGCAATGGCATCGCCCAAAGGTCAAATTGTCGATGAAGCATTCAACTACAACGAGCCTTCAAGTATGTCAACATCGATGTTGCTCATCTTAGGCTTCATTCTCGGACTGATTATCCCCTCGGTATATCTCTACCTGAAGGCTATATTCCGTACCAAATTCACAACGAAAGAGGAACTTGAAAGAATTACACGCATCCCCATCTTGGGTGAGGTATGTAACAATACCAGCAAGGAGCCTATCGTTGTGCGCAAGGGCGACAGCAGTTCAATAGCCGAATTGTTCCGTTTGTTGCGTACCAACCTGCAATTCCTTCTCACAAGCAAGAACGACAAGGTTGTACTACTTACCTCGACAGTAAGTGGCGAAGGCAAATCGTTTGTCAGCACCAACCTCGCATCGTCACTTGCATTGCTCAACAAGAAAGTTGTTATAGTGGGACTTGACATACGCAACCCCAAATTGTCGGAGTACATCAATGTTAATGCCAATTGGGGTATCACCAATTATTTGGCATCGCCCGATATCGAAGCCGACCAGATAATAGTCAACAGTGGTATAAGCGAGCAATTAGATGTTATAATGGCCGGTCCTATACCCCCCAATCCTGCCGAATTGCTATTAAGCAATCGCTTGGACACACTGTTTGAAGTGTTGCGCAATCGCTATGATTACATAATCATCGACTCGGCACCTGTAGGAATGATATCCGACACATTCTCGCTCACACGAATATCGGATGCAGTAGTATATGTATGTCGAGCCAACTACACCAAGATTGACTCGATACGCTATTGCAACACACTTGTTGCCGAAGAACGCTTACGCAATGTTTCGTTAGTCATCAATGATACCACAGCCAAGCAAGGCTATGGATATGGCAACAACACCAACAAGAAAGGTTAAGCACACAATAAAACACCCCCTAAAACGATGTTATAATGGCAAAGAATCGGGGCAAAGAATTTCTTAACACGTTCTCGATATACGCAATAGGAACCATTGGTGCAAAGTTGATAGCCTTTGCACTAATGCCATTATACACTTTCTTTTTGGCCAAAGAGGATATGGGATACTTCGACCTATCCATAACCCTCATAATGTTATTGGTGCCATTTATCACATTCGACATACGCGACGGAGCCTTTCGCTATCTCATCGACAAGGAGTGCCCGTTCAACCCCAAAGACACCATATCGTTTATTGTACGCACACTCACTCGCAACAGTGTGATTATTGCCATACTATCGGCAATAGGCTACTTCTACCTATCGCATCTCGACTACTATCCCATCCTTGTGGCTACGCTCATAGCCTACGCCTGCTACGAGGTGATTATACAAGTGGTGCGTGGAATGGGACATACCAAGTTCTTTGTTGGCATAGGTATTATCAACACCTTCCTTATCCTCCTATTGAGCATACTGTTCTTGGTGGTATTCAAATGGGGTGTCTTGGCCATATTCCTCGCCAACCTCATCAGTCGCATCATCAGCCTCATCATTATCGAATGTCGCCTGCGCATCATCGAGTTATGTATCAAGCATCGCAAAGAGTATAAACACGAAGTAGGAAAGGATATGTTGCGATATACTATCCCCCTGCTACCCAACGTGCTTGCTTGGTGGGCCATAGAGAGTTCGAGCAAACTTTTTATTGAGGCTTTCTTGGGACTTGAATACAATGGTATCTTTGCTGTAGCCGTTAAGTTCTCCAACATCTTGCAGATTGTTGCCGGCATATTCTATCAGGCTTGGCAAGAAACAGCCATTAAGGAGATGAACTCAAATGACCACAATCAGTTCTTCTCAAAGATATTCAACAATTACTTTTTACTGTTGTCCATCACTGTCGTACTTGCCACATTAGGGTTGCGTGTCATCTACCCCTACATCGTTGCCGAAGCCTATCAAGAAAGTTTCATCTACATCTTCCCCTTATTTATAGCCGTACAATTCCACGCCATAGGCTCTTTCCTCGACTTGGCATACCAATGCTCACGCAAAACATATCGAGGGCTGCCCTCTATCATCTCCACAGCCGTATTGGCATTAGTACTATACTACTTTACAGTATCACGTTGGGGATTAATGGGCGTTTCAATATCGCTCGTCATATCATACGCTTACTTGATGATATATCGCTTGTTCGACGTGCGATTTTGCTTTAAAATATCGCCCAACCGACTTTTCTACAGTTCGCTTTTTATACTCCTCATTGGTGGAGTGCTGATATATGTGCCTATAAGCAACTATATAATGATACCCATTATAGCAATAGGCCTTGTCGCATTGTTTTTCTATGCCCGTAACATCAAAAACACAAAGTTATAGCAATATATGTGGAGTGCGCTGGTCATAGTATTATCGGTAATAATCTATCTGATAAAGATAGTAAAGGAGGGTAACAAACTCACGCTCGACAAGTGGGGCGAGATTTTTGTTTCGTTCTTTGTATTTAGCAATAGTATATATTACGGCCTTACCCTGTACGAAATGGATGTGGTTGCCTCCATTGCTGCCGGTATCCGTATCGAAATATATATGCTCCTCATACCATTCTTTTTGGTTGTCATAGGCAGGCGTAACAATTGGACCTTCCCCTCCATATCGTGGCAGACAGTACTCTTTATAGTACTATTCTGCGCCATCAACATACTCAACCCGAGCAACATCAACAGCAACCTCACAGTATTGGGTATAGTCAGGGTATTCATATATCTGGCATTTCTCTATATCCTCATATCGAGTACCACATCGCACGCATTGTTGCGAGGCATATATAACGGACTGATATACACCGTCATACTACAAGGCATACTATCTTTTGCCTTCTTTGTAGGATTTACCGAAGTAGCTACATTCTTTCGCGACTATGCCTATGTGCGCTCGGCCGACCGACCGGGTGCGGTAGGAACATTTGCACACCCCAACCCCTTCGCGGCATACTTAAGTATGTGCTACTGCTTCTTCCTATCGTGCTACCTACTTGGCTACCATAAGAAGAAAAGTCTTATATGGAGCATACTCACCATACTTGTGCTTATACCCTCATTCAGCCGTACGGCAATGCTATCGATATTGGTATCGACACTTATTGTCATCTCTATCAATAACACACTGAATAGTTCTATCTTCTCGGTAAAGAATATATTTCAGCGCATCCTGCCACTTATTGTAGTTGCCGTAGCACTTGTACTGTTCACCCCATTGAAAGACAGTTTTGTGGGCAGTAACCTCGATGAAATGATGATGGCACGTCTGCTCCACTACTATTGTGGTTGGATTATTTTCACCAAGCATCCCATTATAGGTGTAGGTTTCAACACCCACGTCGAATATATGATAGCCAACTTCAACTTCAAGGATATGGCTTTCATCGACCCCATTATGATTGACTTCTTATACAACAACTCCATTCACAACGTCTTTTTCATTTGCATAGCCGAGTTGGGATTGTTGGGATTGGCATTTATCATATACTTCTTTGTCAAAAGATTTAGGAGCATCAAGGGTATATTGCGCTCCGACTGCAACCTGTCGTTCAAGATATTCTCACTCACATCGATAGGTATTTTGTGTTGTTTCCTATCGCAAGGAATGGGCGAGCCATCGTTTATGGGTACACCCCTACGCGAATTGTGGCTACTATTCTTCATCATCTCGGGAGTAAAGATGTTCAGGAACGACAACGACATATCGAAGATAGACAAAACCTAATAACTTCGACCTGCTACAAAACAAGCATAACAAATAATCCGTAATATCGACATATTCCAATTATTTATTGTATATTTGTAATTCAAAGTAATAATAACAAACACTCTCAATGAAAATTGGCATCTTAACATATTATGGAGATCTTAATTGTGGGACAAACCTGCAAGCATATTCCACATTGAGGGCTGTTAGAGAGCAATATCCGGCAGCCGATGTCGAAATAATACCATTTCACGGTTTCCGACAATACAACCATCCATACCTGTCGAACTGCACACCGGCATCGATATTGCGCGATTGCGAACGAATAGCCAAATACGCCCGTTTTCGCAAGGAGTTATTAAACGGCAATAACGACAAGACCATAACATCGGTCGAAAAAGCCCTCGACTACATCGAGAGCCGACAATACGACATCATCTTTATAGGCTCGGACACCCTGCTCGAACTCAATCGCCTGCCCCAAGGATATGACGGTCTATCGGCTTATTGGCTATCGCCTCGCATCAAAGCCAAGAAGGTATTTCTGGCAGCATCGTGTCGCAACGTCGAGTACGACAACTTGTCGAGTTGTCAAAAGGAGCAGATGCAAGCCACCCTCGCCACATTCTCGGCATTCGGTATGAGAGATACTTTCTCGCAAGAACTTATTGCCAAATATGTTCCTGAAGACAAGGTAGAAATTGTACCCGACCCCACCTTCGGATTGGATATAGACTATAGCCATATCGAAGGTTATCTTAAAAAGAATCGAATCGACATCCCGCAAAAATCGGTATGTATTCACTGCTATAAAACCGATGTATGGGCCGAGCCTGTAGCCAATGCACTCAAAGAGCAAGGCTACACAATCGTATCACTGCGTCCTGTGAAATGGGCCGATATTGTATTGAATAATATGTCACCCCTTGAGCAATTGGGGGTATTCCGATACTTCAAGTTAGTGATAACCCACCGTTTCCACGAGGCCATTTTCTCGATGAAAAACGACACGCCTATGCTGCTATATGTCGATCATATACAGAATCTCAAAACCACACAAGGCGAGTCGAAACACTCGGCATTGATGAAGTCGGTAGGACTATATCCACACAATCTTGTTGACACACAAGATATAACACCCGAGCAAATACTCAAGCAGATACCTGTTGCCATAAACAACTTCGACAAGAAACGCGATGAAATAAAAAAGACTGTTACCATAATGGGTAAACGATACATCAGGTTTATCGAAAATTTCAAAGAACAAAACGCACAGTAATCGTTATGGGACAAAAGGTGAGGACTCTTATTGTAGCAACGTCGCGTAAGACCCAAGGTGGCATTACAACCGTACTAAATGAGCACGAAAGCAGTGCCTATTGGGCAAAGTACGAATGTGTGTGGATTGAAACCCATATCAACAAACAATTCATTCACAAGTTGTGGTATGTTACAAAGGCTCTATTGAAATACCTATTCATCGTATATAAATATAAGATTGTACACATACACACAAGCGAGCCCCCCTCGGCTTTGCGCAAACTGCCCTTTACGTTCATAGCCAAGTTGTTCAATAAGAAGGTAATCATACACCTACACTCGTTCTCGCCCGACACGACGGTAAACAGCAAGTGGGGATTCTTATATCGAATACACTCGGCCTGTGCCGATAAAGTAATATTGCTATCGCAACAAGCACAGAAGGAGTTTTGTGGTACAAACATCCCCCTTGAGAAATCGGCCATTATATACAACCCCTGCTCGGCAAAGCCCCTCAACCGAGGCATTAGTCAAGAGAAAATAATACTCTACGCAGGCGCATTAAACAGCCGAAAAGGATACAAAGACCTTATAGAAGCATTCGCTACAATAGCCACCCGACACCCCGAATGGCGAGTTGTATTGGCAGGAAGTGGCGAGATGGAACAAGCCCAAGAGATAGCCCGCAACTGCGGCATAGACTCACAAATAGAGTTGCCCGGATGGATTACAGGCGAGGAAAAAGACGCACTCTTTTCAAAAGCCTCAATCTTCTGCCTGCCAAGTTATGCCGAAGGCTTTCCTATGGCCGTACTCGATGCTTGGGGATACAGCCTACCCGTCATCACTACACCTGTAGGAGGGCTGCCCGATGTGCTTGTTGACGGCGAGAACGCACTCGTTTTCACACCCGGCGATACCAAGACATTGGCAGCGCACATCGACCTACTTATTACCAACGAAGAATTGCGTCGTCGTATAGCCGACAATTCACATACATTAGCAACAACAAAATTCAGTATGAGTGCAATATCAAACGATATCGAGCATTTGTACCAAAATTTATTAAACCAATAATATGAGAAGAATACTTATAACCGGCGGTTGTGGGATGATAGGCTCAAATCTCGCCAAGCGACTTGTTAAAGAAGGAAACGAAATATATATTATCGACAACTTGTGGAGAGGCAAATTGGAGTACCTCAACGACGAGAACGGCACTCCCATCATCGACCTCGACACACACTTCTTCAATCGCGACCTCTCGATACCGGGCAGTTGCGAAGATATTCTTCCTCACGTCGATTATGTAGTACACTTAGCCGACATTGTAGCCGGCATCGACTATGTATTCAACAATCAAGGCGACCTATTTCGCCAAAACAATCTTATCAACTCCAACGTTATCAACTCTTGTCGCAAAGCCGGTAAGGAACAGATAAAAGGCTTCCTATATGTAGGAACAGCCTGTTCATTCCCCCTGACCCGACAAAACTCGCTCGACGTAGTACCCTTGCGCGAAGAGGAACTCTACCCCGCTCTGCCCGAGTCGGCCTACGGATGGAGTAAACTTATGGGACAGATAGAAACCGACTTTATGGAGAAAGAGTGTGGCATACCCTGCTGCACACTTATGTTCCACAACGTCTATGGCGCACCCTGCGACTACGGTGAGCGCAGCCAAGTAATTCCGGCATTGATACGCAAAGCCGTCAACTATCCCAACGAGCCGTTTATCGTATGGGGCAGTGGCCTGCAAGGTCGTGCCTTCATTCACGTTAACGACATCGTAAACGCCCTGTGCCTCGCGCTCGATAAAGGTTGGGGACACGGGCACATCCAGATAGGCCCATCGGTATGCACCTCGATAAAAGAGATAGCCGAAACCGTAGTGACCATATCGGGCAAGGATATCGATATAGTATTTGACACAACCAAGCCCGAGGGCGACAAAGCCCGTTGTGCCGACTACTCAAAGGCCAAGGAGATACTTGGTTGGGAGCCTCAGGTATCGCTCACCGAGGGACTGAAAGAGCAATATGCGTGGGTAAAACAACAGATTGAAAAATGAGCCAAGAGCCATTTATAATAAAACATATCGACGACATTGCCTCTTGCCACACATCGCACCAAGTAGGCGTTAAAACGGTGCTGTTGGGTAACGACCAACCACAATCGCCCATAACACAAATAGCACGCACTACACTCAATGCCGGCGATAACATAGATACACACACGCACGATACAATGGATGAACACTTCTATATACTGCAAGGAGAGGTAACATTCATCATCGGGCACACCACACACAAGTGCCACGCCGGTAATTATCTGCTTGTCAGGGCCGGCACAGGACACGCCTTAAAAGCCACAACCGATGCAGTAATGCTAACAATAGGAATTGCACTATGAGCCAAGAAAAATACTTCAACGTACGCCTCCAATTCGATAAGGAGCAATTCGACAAAACCATCTTCGACACCATTGCCAACGGTGGCAAGGGATATGTATGCTCGGTCGAGAGCAACAACCTTACAGTTGCCAACACACGCCCCGAGTTTCTCGATGTACTGAATGGTGCGCTTGTCAACAACTGCGACGGCTCCATCCTGGCAAAGATATTGGCTCATATTCACAAGCAACCCATCGACTCATATATAGGAGCCGACATCTTTATCAAGTATGTAAAGATGTGCCGTTTCAGACAATATTTTCTGGGCAACACCCCCGAGGTACTGAACGGATTGAGAGAAAATCTGTCGAAAATCGACCCCAAGATAGCCGATATGCAATTCGAAACGTTGCCATTTCGCAGCGTCGAAGAGTTTGACTACGAAGAGATAGCCCGAAAAATCAATGCCGACAACCCCGATATTATATGGGTATCGTTGGGCGCACCCAAGCAAGAGATGTTTATGAATCGATTGGAGCCATACCTCAACCGAGGTATTATGTTCGGCTTTGGAGCCATATTCAACTTCAACTCGGGTGTCAGTGCCGTTAAACGCGCTCCGGGTTGGATGCTAAAGTTGCGCCTCGAATGGCTATACCGAGCCTTTAACGAGCCAAAGAAGAATATACCTCGCTATTGGAACTTTATAAAGATTCTGCCACGACTTATTCGTGAGGAGAAAAGATTGGTGAAAAACAATCGATAATAGCGTTTGAGAAAGGGTATCAATGATGCTCGCAATAATAATCCTCCACAGGATTACGATGCGATACAGCCACCTTATACTCATCCTTAAAGGCACCCACACCTATAATCATTATAGGAACTTCGTATGAGGGGATATCAAACTCCTTGCGCATACGACGCGTCTTCATACTCTTGTAGGATGTGGTAAGGGGTATTGTAGCCAAGCCCTTATAGTGCAACGAGAACAACAATTCCATTGCGAACAATCCTCCATCGACATACATCTGATGACGCTCGTTGATAAAATATTGGCGCATATCGGCTGTTACAAGCAGCGCATACTGCATATCATTGGCAAAACCCTTGCAACCACCCTGAAAATCGAGCAGTTTATGAGCAGCCTCACCCTTAAAGATATGAGCGCGAGCAGGTTGTCTATTGCACGCCGAGGGTGCTTTGCGAGCCATATCTATAGCACCGATAATATCCTTAAAATCGACAACGGTATCGGTACCGAAATCGCGAATGGAATAGCGACTGTGCGAAAATACATCAAACGACGCTTGCGCGGCCTCGGCCGTTTCGCTGTATTTAAGTTCACGTATGCCCACATTCAGTGGAGTACGCAACTTGTAAGCCTTTAGTAGTTGCTCATATCGAGCCTTCACTTCGGGCATATCGCAACCACGACCGGCATTATAGGCTATATATCGTTCTATCACGCACACAGCCTCATCGATTGATGCTGTAGGGAACTTGCGTATAAACAGAAACAAATCATCGATAAGAGCCAGCACCTTGGGTTGTCCAAAACCCACTCGCGCCGAGCCTATCGACATACCTTTCTCTATAGCGTGAGTTCTTATACGAAGATCGGCTGCAAACTTCACCTCATCGCTCAACATATCGGCTGCACCGAGGTGCTTGGTGTGACTACAGGTTTCGCACAACGCTTCGAACATCAAACGCCCGAATAAAATCACCCGATTGTGCCTTACGAACAGTCGCAACTTATCTTTCAAACTCATAATTTACAATGCGTCAAAATAGCGTTTATAATTATCCAATATGGCAGCCGACGAGTACTTTTGCGCAATAGTATGCTTCAGATTATCACACAATACATTATACTCCTCTTTACTATTACCAATAACCCTTTTCAATACTTCGGCAAGACTGTCAACATTGTTGACATCAAACAAATAACCATCATAGCCATCCGTAACGTGCTCAACAAATCCATCTATACGGGTTGCTATTACTGGCACATTATAGTTATAAGCAATCATATGAGGGCCACTCTGCGCAACGTTCTCATAAGGCAGGACAAGATAGTGATGCGATGCAAAAATATCGGCGACATCTTCATCAGGAATACGGGTAGGAACAAAAGTTACCGAATCGCCCAACTCCTTGACCAACGGCATATAAGGCTCGGTATTGTCGCACGACCCCATAACAGAGAGGTGCGCCTTGTTGCGCAACTCAATGGGCAAACGTGCAAAAGCCTGCAACAACACATCGGGGCGTTTGTTATGACGGAAGTTTCCAAAGAAAAGGAATTTCACCTTCTCATCATCGAGCGATGCCGATGGCGATGGCGTTCCATAATCTTTCAACGACAACGGTGTGCATAGTATATTCTTTCCACTATAAAGTTGCTCAAAGACGGCTCGCGTATGTTGCGAAAATATGTGGAAATTCTTGTGATTGCCGAAAATATACTTGATGTACATCTCGTTCATACGTCTATGAGGCCAACCGGGGTACGATACCACATTGTGAGCAGCGTGTACCATCTTGTGACGTGGCAGATAGAAGTCGAATACGGGATACAAATAAGGCATCTCTACGGCATCGATATAAATAATATCGGGGTTGAAAGCCTTGATGCGCCGAGCGATTCGGGCATAGAATGAAATACAACGTATATCGCGACGACGAAACGACATCTGATAGGTATGAATATCACACCCATCGCACGACGTCGGGACTTCTATTTTCTCATCTTGTCCTCTTATGATTATCCACTCTATATCATATTCACGACATAGATGTGGCACAATAGGCATATCGACATCAATAAAATAGTCGCCCGTAACCCATACTATTCGCTTCTTCATCTTTGATAATTTTTTTACAAAGGTAACAATATTCTATATATTAACGGCTCATTTCCCCATTTTTTGCATAAATACACAACGAGTGGCTCCAAACAATTGGCATCATAACATTGTTTTGTGGTTACAGTAGCCACAGTTACTGAACGAATATTCATCTTATATCAAAAAATTATGTTATGAAAAAGGTAATTCCTATTTTGCTATTGGCAGCAACCTTTGCAGCCTGTCAGAAAGAGCCCGACCTCAACGAACTGTCGAGCGAACTTATCGTATATACCAACTACGACAAGAGTGCCAACTTCGGCAAATACACGACTTACGCCATCCCCGACAGCATACTGCTCCTCGACGATAAAGCCAAACCCTCCTACTTTGCCGCCGATGACCCTCGCACGACGGCTATCATACAAGCCATCAACAGCGAAATGAAAACGAGAGGCTATGTACGCACCAACAACGCCGAAGCCGACCTCGGCTTGCAAGTGAGTTATGTAAAGGATACCAACACCATTATATCCTACGCCTCGACCAACCCCTATTGGTGGTATGGCTACGACTACTATTGGCCCGGTAGTTATTGGAATCCTTATTGGGGTGGCTGGGGGCCGTCGTATGCCTACCCTATAACCTACACCTATACAATAGGCTCGCTCATAGTAGAGATTGTAGCGCTCGAAGATGCCAACGCCACAACAAAGAAAATACCCGTATTGTGGACTGCCTATATGGCCGGCATACAATCGAGCAACCAATTCAACATAAACAAGACCGTATCGGGCATATACCAAGCATTTGAACAATCGCCCTACATACTGTCGAGCGTCGAACGATAACGTGTGTACGCATCACCACACATTACCACGCATTGTGTCACTTTAATAATTTACTACGATGAAAAAGATAACTAAAATAGTGGGCGTAATATTGCTATTTGCTGCCATCACATCGCCCTCGATAGCGCAAGCCCAATTACTCAAGGGTGGATACTTCAATGTCGATTGGCAATTCAACATACCCATTGGCAACGACTACGCCAATAGAGGCAGTGGATGGGGTATGAACTTTGAAGGTGGCTACTACATCATTCCCCAAATGTCGTTGGGACTATACGTTTCGTATCACACCAACAACAAGTACATAGGCGAACAAGTATTACACTTGAGCAGCACCGAGAGCCTATATGCCGACCAACAACACTCCATATATCAAGTGCCATTCGGTATGGCAGCGCGCTGGCGATTTATAGAATATGGTATGTTTGAGCCATATATAGCCGTAAAACTCGGAGCGATGTACGCCCGTATGGAGTCGGAAACACAGGTATATACCTACTATGACAAGTCGTGGGGTTTCAATGTACAACCCGAGTTGGGTATGACCTTCTACCCGATGCCATCAAAACGTATAGGTATGCACCTCGCCATCTACTACAACTACTCGACCAACAAGAGTAAAGTTCTCACTTACAACATCGACGGCTACAACAACATAGGCTTCCACCTCGGCTTGTCGTTCTGATAGACAAACATTCATTTCTTACCTATAGAGGCTGTACCTGAAGAGATACTTTGGGTGCAGCCCCCTCTGTTTTATAACATCACAAAACAAATTATTATTGAATAGAGTAAAACCTTTTGCCATTTACAAAAATTAGTATATCTTTGTGGCATATTTATATATAAAATATTAATTCTATGACAAAAATCAAGAAACTTCTCCCACTGTTTATAATGGCAATCATAGCCACGGCTTGTCAGAAAGCCCCCGATATGGAGCAACTATCGACCGACCTGATGGTATATACCCATTACGACAATCAATGCGACTTCTCGCAATACAAGACATTCTACATCCCCGACAGTTTGTTAAAGATCGATACAAGATACACCGAGCCTCAATACTACTCGACAAGCGACCCTCGCGCTCGCCAAATAGTAGAAGCCGTTGTAAGCGAAATGAGTGCAAAGGGATATAGACAAGTAGCCGACCGTAAACAAGCCGACTTGGGCATTATATTGACCTACATTAAGAACACACACGAATATGTAGGATATGTATATCCCTATTGGTGGGATTACTACTATTGGCCTATGGATTATTGGGATCCGTTCTACATCGATTGGTACCCCTACTACCCCTACAGCGTTGGTTACTCTTACACCGTAGGCAGTTTGGTTACCGAAATGATAGCCTTGAAGGAAGCCGACAAAGAGACCAAGCAACTGCCCTTTGTATGGACATCGGTTTTGGCCGGTATCGAGACAAGCAACCAGATAAACATTGCCAATGCCGTTGCCGGTATATACCAGGCATTTGAGCAATCGCCCTATATCAACAGTAATGCACAATAACCACAAGCACTCGACAAAAATGAAAAGAAGACTCTCTATAATAGCGGCAATCGTGGTACTATCGGGTACCATTTGCACACTCACAGCCTCGGCTCAATTATACAAACCGATGTACTTCAACATCGATTGGCAGTTCAACGCAATAGTAGGCAACGACTATGCCGACACACCTACCGGATGGGGTATGAACTTTGAAGGTGGTTATTATGTCAACTCCAAGTTGGCGGTGGGCTTGTATGCCTCGTTCCACACAGCCAACAAGCACATAGGCGAGGAGTTGTTACAACTCAACGAGTCGAGCCACCTCTACACCGACCAAATACACTCGGTATTCCAAATACCATTCGGCGCATTACTCAAATATCGCTTTGTAGAAGATACGATGTTTGAGCCGTATGTAACAGCCAAGATTGGTACTATGTTCTCGCGCACATCTTCGACAACACAAGTGTGGGAATTTTACGAAGAGAAATGGGGTTTCAACGTGCAACCCGAGGTGGGTGTAACAATCTATCCTTCGGCAGCAAAACGCTACGGTATCCACATTGCTGCATACTATAACTACTCAACCAATCAAAGCCGAATACTCACTTACGACATCAACGGAATAAACAACGTAGGTTTCCACCTCGGTTTCTCATTCTGATGCAGTAATTATACTATCTTACAATAGGGCGACCACATCGATTGGTTGCCCTATTGTATTATACACCCTTGTTACCCTGTTTTATTTGAAAGGAATTACTATATTTGCACCATATAGCAACACATTCCAATGAAAAGAAAATCATTACTGCTTATACTGCTCGCTATATGCTCCTTGGCTATGACCACACAAGGTCAGGATGGAGTTGTGTATAGCACCGAATTATCGGCTCACGCATCGCCTCGCGACTTTGCACCATACTATATGACAGCCAACCGTTACGGTACAGTAGCCAACGGTTGTGGTGTATATCTGCGAGCCGGAGCATTCATTGAGATGGATAGCACCAAACGTTTCTCATACGCAGCCGGTGTGGAGTTGATGGGCAACTACGAAACAACATCGCCGGTGCGACAGTGGGAAAACGGTGCTTTCACAACCAAGCAAGTAAGGCCTCAAATATTTCGCATACAACAGTTGTATGCCGACATCAAGTACCGCTCGCTCTTCTTGTCGATAGGTATGAGAGAGAAAGCCCACGAAAACCCCATTACCAATTTCGACCTATCATCGGGCAACTTGATACTATCGGGCAATACTCGCCCCATCCCACAGGTACAAATAGGATTTCATCGATTTGTCGATATACCACTCACCAAAGGTTGGGTACAGATAAAAGGTGATATTGCATACGGAAAATTCTTGGGTGACGACTACCTGCGCAACCACTACGGATATTACACATCATTTATTACAACCGATGTATATTACCACTACAAGTCATTGTACCTTCGCTCCAACCCCAACAAGCCTTTTGTCTTTACAATAGGAATAGAAGACGGCGTGCAGTTTGGTGGCATTAACAAGGCCTATCACGATGGCAAACATACATCGACACAACAATCGCCCCTCAACTTCAAGTCGTTCCTGCAAGCATTCTTGCCAAGTGCCGGCGATGGGAGTGCCATCAAAGGCGATCAATTGTTTACCTACGGCAACCACATTGGAGCCATCGATATGGCAGCCGAGTACAAGTTCGGCAATGAGTCGAAACTGCGATTATACACCCAATGGATATATGAAGATGGCTCGGGTATGGGCAAGCAGAACGGATTTGACGGCTTGTGGGGTATATCCTACCACACCAACCGTCGCAGCATAATATCGGATGTTGTAATAGAATATATAGGCCTCGACAACCAAAGTGGCGCGATACCGTGGCAACCCAACGACTACGAAGACACTCAAGTAACAACTGCCACATCGGGTGGTGACGACTATTACAACAACTACTTCTTCAATGGTTGGCAACAAGGAGGATTCGGTATAGGAACACCTATGTCACCCTCCATTATGTACAATACCGATGGCTATATGCGCTACCTCAACACTCGCGTAAGAGGTGGACACCTTGCATTGCGAGGCTATATGAATGATGATTGGCAATATCGCATTATGGCATCGTATCGCGAGGCTTGGGGAACACCCTTTATACCGGCTCGACAAGACAGGTATCAGGCTTCGATGCTTATAGAATGCACCTATGCGCCACACACCCTCGACGGGTGGCAGTTCTGTGGTGCTGTTGCCATCGATGCCGGCAACTTGATAGGCGACAACACCGGCATCAGCCTCAGCGTAAAGAAGAGTGGTAAACTATTCAGTTTCAAGAAGAAAACTAAATAAGATATGAAACAAGCCCTATACATCATCATAACTGCCATAACACTATGCATCACCACATCGTGTTTACAAAACGATGGCTACATAGGCGAACTTTTTGGTCAATGGAGATTGGAATCTATTGAATATGAAAGCAATACATTCGCCTGCGATACCGTGTTTTTTGCATTCCAAAGCGACATCATACAGGTACGCAAGGTCAACTACCTCACCTACGAATATATAACCTTCACCGGACTGTATAGCCGACAAGATGACCTGATGCAAGTAGATTTTTACAAGCACAAAGGCAACGCTAATGATGCCATAACCGAAGAGGAAAAAGCAGCAATGTTGCGCGATTTAGAGTCGCTCTATATCGATGTGTTATCGCCTACCTTTGTTATCGAAAAACTCAATTGGGATGAGATGATTCTCAAGTACAACGACTATCGGTACATCTTTACCAAATTAGACTGACGCTTCCATCCTACAGATAGCGTACCTTGGGTTCTCGCTCGTTATGCGATTTTATAGGATACACACGCTTCATTCCCTTGCGTTCGGGCTGCGACTTGTATCGTTTATTGTCCTCAAACAGTATCAGTCTTTTAGTTTCGTTAAGGAACACACTTGTATCATAACGACGTCGCGACAAGAAGAAACCTTCATACAGCGACAACCTCTTCTCATAATCGTATATTCCTTGTTCGAGATAACCTACCACCACTCCCGGCTCTACCCTATATACCCCACCGACATAATAAGGCTCCCACAGTCGCAGACGGTGCGTATATACAGCCTTCTGCATCGAATTATTGATGCGCTCGATGGCCAAGAAACAATGCTGTTCGGGGCCTAACAACAGCCATATTCCCTCCCAATCATCAATAGCAGCCGTATCGAGGTAGGCTACAAAGGTATTCTTATCGAGCGTATCGGGCAGTTCATAATTGACTGCGCCCTGCCCATATCCACGAGAATAGAATGAGTTGCAACAAGTAAGTATCGGCACAATAAGCACCGACAACACCATACAACACAGTCTATTGCACATATTACAACTTATAAGAGAAACCTATACTCAGCAACTCCTTGATTTGCAGATAGCCCAATTTAGGATCGGGTGCTACGCTGTCGTCATAACGCAAGTCGATGTACAAGCGTGCCGAGAAATATGTCGAGAAAGAGAAGTCCAACGAGTTGGTCCACTCAAGCAACAGGTTTTCGTAGTTGGTAAACGCATAAACGTGACTCATCCAACGAATGTTGTAGCGAATATCCCAAGTGAGCGTATAGTCGATAGAAGAACCGAACTCATTACGAGTGCGACCCTTATCAATACCAAACTTAACAGGATCTAAACTCTTCGAGAAACGCAAGTTGTAAGAGAGAGGCGATATGGTGAGAGTATGCGACAGTTTGACAGGCTTCTCATAACTGTGCGAATACGACATACCGACACCTATATTCAACTCACCGGGCGAAAGGAACTCGGCCTGTATGTCATTTGAGTTGGCAGCATAATTGGTAAGCAACTGTGTCTTGAACAACATCGAAGCCGAATAGTACCACTTACCAAACGCCTTGTAACCAAACTTTGAATTGATTTGGAACAAATCCTCACTCACGCGCACCGAGTGTACTGTATCCTCGGCCGAAGAGGTAAGATTAAACTTCCATTGCACCAAATTCTCAAACAACAGTTTGCCCGAAGGGTCGTTATAGTTTATCGTAAACAATTGGTCGCTCAAGAGGTTAAGACTGCTTGTACCACCTTGATACCAATTGTCCGAAACGTAGGCTTGCGACAACTGTATGGCACTTGTAAACGAAGTAATCCAACGCTTAACCTTTACCGGCTCTTGACCCAATGCCGTGGGAGCAATATCGGGATTATCGGCAACAGTTACCTTCTGCTTGGTAGGATCGTTTACTATTATCGACTCCTCAGGCGCTTTGGGCAAGGTGTTGCTGTTATATTTCACCAAGTCGGGACGATTGACCATCACATAATTGCGAGCGCCGTGCAATCTGTTCGACAAGCGATTGGCTCTTGCCAACCAATCGGCCTGAGCATAATTATTGACATTTGCGGCACACATAATGGCCGAGGCATCGGTATCGACACCACTCAACTTGTCATAAGGTATAGTCTCCTGCTTATCAAAGACAAGTGGCATAAAAAGCACACTCATATCGTAAGACGGCAGTTGATCCTGCAAAACATCTTCCACCTCCGAAATAAACGACAAAGAATCGATTACGGCAGTATCGGCCACTATAGTATCATTTTGTGCAACAGCAGAAGCCAAGCCTGCACACAAGCACATCATCAAAAAACTCAAGCGCGTAGAAAATTTCATTTTATAAGCATTTTTTTAGTTCTTGGTGCGAAGATAATATAAATACGGGTTATTACGAAATATTTAGTTAACAATATCCAAAGAATTATTTTTATTCTTTCTATCACATATATTAATGTATTCATCGTCATATTCCGGCGAATATGCACTCTTTTTGATTTATTGACTATTGGGCATACATAATGTCGATTATTTTTTGTACTTTTGCAGGCGTATTTTTTATACCTAACATATTACATAACCAACACAATTATCGACGTGGAAACCAGATATATTTTCGTTACCGGAGGCGTTGCATCGTCATTAGGAAAAGGTATCATATCGGCCTCATTGGCTCGTTTGTTATTGGCAAGAGGATATAAGGTAACAATTCAAAAGTTCGATCCTTATATCAATATCGACCCGGGTACACTCAACCCCTATGAGCACGGAGAGTGCTATGTAACCGTAGATGGTCACGAAGCCGACCTCGACTTGGGTCACTATGAGCGTTTTACCAATACAGCCACAACTCGTGCCAACAACATCACTACAGGTCGTATATACCAAAGCGTTATCGACAAAGAGCGTCGTGGCGACTATCTGGGCAAGACTGTACAGGTAATACCTCACATCACCGATGAGATTAAGCGCAATATGCTCAAGTTGGGTAGCAAGAACGAATACGACTTTGTCATCACCGAGATAGGTGGTACTGTGGGCGATATCGAATCACTCCCCTTCCTCGAGAGCGTGCGTCAACTTCGTTGGGAGTTGGGCAAACGTTGTGCTTGCATACACCTTACTTATGTACCCTATATCGCTGCTGCCGGTGAGTTAAAGACCAAACCCACACAACACTCGGTAAAAAAATTGCAAGAATTGGGTATCCAACCCGATATCCTCGTACTCCGTACCGAGCACGAGGTATCAAGTTCGATGTGCCGCAAAGTAGCACTCTTCTGCAACGTCGATCCCGATGCCGTAATACAATCGGTTGACGTTCCCACCATATACGAAGTCCCCTTGAAGATGCACGAACAAGGTCTTGACCAAATCGTGTTGAACAAGACAGGATTGCCCACCAACGGCGAGCCCGACTTGAAACAATGGTGCGATTTCTTGCATCGTATGAACAACGCTACCGAAACCGTACACATCGGTCTGGTAGGCAAGTATGTAGAATTGCCCGATGCTTACAAGTCAATCAACGAATCACTGTTGCAAGCAGCCATCTACAACGATCGCAAACTCAACCTCCACTACATCCACTCGGAGAAACTCAACGACGGCAACGTAGCCGAGATGCTAAAAGGTATGGATGGCATACTCATCGCTCCGGGATTTGGACAACGTGGTATAGAGGGTAAGTTTGTAGCCATCAAATATGCTCGTGAGAACAATATACCCACATTCGGTATATGCCTCGGTATGCAATGTATGGTTATCGAGTTTGCTCGCAACGTATTGGGTTACGAAGATGCCAACTCGGTAGAGATGGACGTTAAGACACGCCACAATGTCATAGACATTATGGATAGCCAGAAGAGCATATCGAATATGGGAGGTACAATGCGATTGGGAGCATACGATTGTACTCTCGTCGAAGGCTCAACACCTGCCAAGGCTTATGGCTCGACCCACATCAGTGAGCGTCATCGCCACCGTTTTGAGTTCAACAGCGAGTATCGCGAAGAGTTTGAAAAGGCCGGTATGAAGTGCGTGGGAACAAACCCCGACACCAACTTGGTAGAGGTAGTAGAGATACCCGAGTTGCGCTGGTTTGTAGGTACTCAATACCACCCCGAGTACAACAGCACCGTATTGCGTCCCAACCCCTTGTTTGTTGACTTTATACGCGCTGCTATCAGTAAATAAAAAACATCTATAAGAAAAAGTATGGATAAAAACACCATTATAGGATTTGTATTAATGATTGCCGTTGTGATAGCCTTCTCGTGGTTTACACAACCATCGGCCGAGGAGATACAAGCACAACAACGCTATAACGACTCTATAGCCGCTGTCGAATTGGCTCAAGCCCAAGAGATGCAACAATGGCAACAACAAGCCGACTCGGCTGCCCAAGCAGCAATGATGACACCCGTGACCGTTGACAGCCTCTCTGCCGACTCATTGCACAAGGCCGAACTTATTGCTCAATTCGGCGCATTTGCACCTGTAGCCGAAGGTACCGATGAGATTATCAAACTTGAAAACAACCTTCTCTCGCTCGAAATATCGAGCCGAGGTGGTTACTTGCAACAAGCCACCCTCAAGGAGTACAAGAACTATACAGGCAAGGACACGACCGATGTAACCTTGTTCAAGGGCAATGAAAACCGATATGGCTACATCTTCAAGGCCGGTGCGCGTATCATTGATACTCAAAACCTTTACTTCACACCTACAGTAAGCGATAGCACTGTCGATATGACCCTCAACCTTGCCGGTGGCGCACAATGGAACATCCGTTATACACTGCCCGAGGATAGTTATCTTGTGAAGATGGAGATTACCCAGAAGGGTATGGAGAAGGTAATTCCTATGAATACCGTCAACCTTGATATGTATTGGGACTTGAAGATGCCTCGTCAAGAAAAAGGTCGTATGTTTGAGCAAAACAACAGTGCGCTTTACTACAAATACGCCGGCGATGACGTAGAAAACCTCAAGCAACAAGGTAATGACGATGAGCACGCCAAGACAAGCCTCAAATGGATTGGCTACAAAGACCAATTCTTTACATCGGCATTCATTGCCGACAACAACTTTGTAGAGGCTTACTTCACATCCGAGTCGCTCGACAAAGATCCCGTTTACCTCAAGGATTTCCACACCGAAACCGTAATAGACTACAATCCTCAAGAGGCCAACGTAGGCACATTCTCGATATTCCTCGGCCCTAACGACTACAAGTTGTTCCGTTCATACGACAAGGGTCTTGACAAAGAAGATCGCCTCGACCTCGACCGTGTGATACCTCTCGGTTGGCCTATATTCCGTTGGATAAACACATTGGTTATTATTAATGTGTTCGACTTCCTCGGCAAGTTTATAAGCAACTACGGCCTTATAATATTCCTGCTCACCGTATTTATCAAACTTGTTTTGTTCCCCTTCACATACAAGTCGTACAAGTCGCAAGCGCGTATGCGCGTATTGCAACCCCAACTGCAAGCCCTCAACGAGAAGTATCCCAACCCCGAGGATGCGATGAAGAAACAAAACGCAATGATGGAATTGTATAGCCGAGCCGGAGTGAATCCTATGGGTGGCTGTCTGCCTATGTTGTTGCAGATGCCTATCCTTGTGGCTATGTTCTCATTCTTCCCCTCATCTATCGAGTTGCGTGGAGAGTCGTTCTTGTGGGCAAAGGACTTGTCGTCATACGATGCCATTGTTGAATGGGATACTTACATCCCCCTCATCACACCCTACTTTGGCAACCACATCAGCCTCTTCTGCTTGTTGATGACCATTACCAACATACTCTACACCAAGGTAACAATGTCGCAAAGTGGTCAAGAAACTATGCCCGGTATGAAGTGGATGATGTACTTGATGCCTCTTATGTTCCTTGTATTCTTCAACAACTACGCATCGGGTCTTAGTTACTACTACTTCCTTTCATTGTTGATAACTATTATCCAAACTTGGGCATTCCGTAAGTTTGTCGATGAAAAGAAAGTTCTGGCCGAACTCGAAGCCAATGCCAAGAAACCTCGCAAGAAAAGCGGCTTTATGGCACGTCTTGAAGAGGCTCAAAAGCAACAAGAAGCATTGCTTCGCGAACAACGCAAACAACAAGCCAAGCACAACGGCAAAGGACGTCAATAAGTTATACCACTTATATAAATAAAAGAAACGATGCTACTCCTGCGTGATGTAGCATCGTTTTTTATACCGTGCCATACAAATAAGTTTTAAAATTTAATATTTTACTGTATTATCTTGATATAGGTCGAAAAGAGCCTCTATAGTTTATGACTCTTTACTATAAATAGTTATCTTTGCTATCACAACTATAAAAATGCGAATACAATGAAAACACAACACCTCATTGCTATGCTGGCACTGATGTTTACACTCACATCGACAGCACGAGAACTTAACAAGATATACCAAGATATCCCCTTCGATATGCCACAGGTGGCACGGCCTTCGTTTCCCGATTATACGACTGACATCGTCGATTGGGGTGCTGTGAGCGATGGTCATACGCTATGCACCGAGGCAATCAACAATGCTATATCGCACGTTGCATCGCAAGGTGGTGGTACGGTGATTATTCCTGCCGGATTGTGGTACACCGGCCCTATCGAACTAAAGAGTAATGTGCGCCTGCACACCGAGTATGGCGCTTTGATACTCTTTACAAGCGACCTTGACGCCTACAAAATTATAGACACATCATTCGAGGGGCTGGACACTCGCCGTTGTCAGTCGCCCATATATGCTCGCAATGCGCACAACATAGCCATAACAGGACACGGTACATTCGACGGTTGTGGCGAGGACTGGCGACCGGTAAAGAAGAGCAAAGTAACCTCGAAACAGTGGAAAGAACTGCTCAAAAAAGCCAATATAACCAACGAGAAGAAGAATATATGGTATCCGTCGGAGGAGTCGCGACGTGGTGCCGAGGCGTGCTACGACTTCAACGTTCCCGACAACATCCACACCGATGCCGAATGGGAGAGTATAAAACGTTGGCTGCGCCCCACTCTGCTCAACTTCATTGCTTGCGATACAGTGTTGCTTGAGGGTGCTACGTTCAAAAACTCGCCGGCTTGGTGCCTGCACCCTCTTATGTGTACACACCTTACTATCGACGGCGTGCAAGTGAGCAACCCTTGGTATGCACAGAATGGCGACGCTCTCGACCTTGAGTCGTGTCGCAACGTATTGGTAATAAACAGCAGTTTCGATGCCGGCGATGATGCTATATGTATCAAGTCGGGCAAAGATGCCGACGGTCGTCGTCGCGCCATCCCCTGCGAGAATATCATTATACGCAACAATACCGTACTGCACGGTCACGGAGGCTTTGTGGTAGGTAGCGAGATGTCGGGTGGCGCTCGCAACATCCTCATCAGCGATTGCAGTTTTATAGGCACCGATGTAGGCTTGCGATTTAAGAGTACACGAGGTCGTGGAGGTGTGGTAGAAAATATATACATCCGTGATATTGTTATGACCAACATCCCCGAGGAGCCTCTACTCTTCGACCTCTTCTACGGCAAGAAGGGCAAAGCCACAGCCGACAGCATCCCCCCTGTAAGCGAGGAGACACCCATTTTCCGCGATATTCACATACAAGATATCGTATGCAGGGGAGCAGGTAGAGCGATGTACTTCAACGGTCTGCCCGAGATGAAGATACAAAACATCACTATCGACAACGTGGCCATTATCAACGCCTCAAGTGGCATAGTAATCAACCAAGCCGACAACGTAAAGATTACCAACACCACCGTAGAGCCGGCTCAAGGCGACGTTATAAGCCTTACGGGAGCAAGCAAGATAGAGATAGAAAACCTACGCACAAATCCTCACACAGCCACAGCCTCGATTGGGACAGCGTGCAAATCTATAAAAATAAAATCATCGGACATCAATAGCGACAATACTGTCATCGATGCAAGCGTCGATAACAAAACCATAAAATTTAAATAACAATGAGAAAACTTGCCATAACAGCCGTAAGCCTACTATGCGCGCTGGCCACCTTCGCTGCAACACACGAAGTAAAAGTATCGATAGAGAATACGATGAACATACAACGAAATGATGTACCTATTGTTATAGCCATCGATGATATTACTACCGACTTTGCCATACAATCGGCAACCGTCATTGTTGCCAACAGCGAGATACCCTCACAAGTCGATGACCTCGACGGCGACAAGCGTGCCGATGAGATAGCATTCCTTGTGAATATTCCGGCCGGTGGCTGTATCGAAGCCAACATCATTGTAAGCGACACCGTACAACCCACCCATCGCTACCCATCGCGCGTATATGCCGATATGTTGGTGGCTACCAAGAGCAAGAAACGCCCTCACGCCCCTATCAACTCTATATCTACACCTACAGGCGACCTCTACAACTACCTGCACCACCACGGGCCGGCTTTTGAGAGCGAATTGGTGGCATATCGCATATACTTCGATCGCAAACAGACAGTCGATATTTATGGCAAATTCAATAAAGGACACGAGGTGGAGCCAAGTGGCTGGTATCCCAACGATGAACAATTGGCACAAGGATTTGGCGACGACGTATTGCGCGTGAGTGGCAGTTGTGGCGTGGGAACTCTGAAAGGTTGGAATGCCAAGAAGAAAAAAGCCATACACATCGACCCCGTAGCCAATCGACGTGCCACCATTGTTGCATACGGACCTGTACGCACCATTGTCGAAATGGCTGTTGAGGGTTGGCAATATGGCGAGAGCAACCTCGATATGAATTGCCGA
Organism: Bacteroidaceae bacterium; assembly: GCA_017532725.1. Classification (GTDB taxonomy): domain Bacteria; phylum Bacteroidota; class Bacteroidia; order Bacteroidales; family Barnesiellaceae_A; genus Barnesiella_A. Next base: position 17,512 of record JAFXIZ010000025.1, on the reverse strand, counting down.
TACACGCTATACGGTGGGCATCGCGATGCACAGGTTGATGTTATTTTCTCGCGCCCATTGGGCAACGAGGTTTTCTGTACCGGTGTACAGGACATCAAAGGCTCACAATCGATGAGCGACCACAACGGACTCATAGCCTGCTGGGGTACCGATTGGCCAGTCAACGACACCATCAAGTATGCCAAAGAGACCGTAGGCTTGGCCACCTGTCTGCCGGCCGATATCATTGTAGGCGAACAGAAAGATAAGGTAAACTACCTATACCAAGTGAGCGCACCCGGTGCAACAGCCTTGCGCTACCACATAACATTCTCCTCGATGAAAGAGACCTTCGGCTACAAAACAGCCGAAGAATGGTTTGCATACGTTACAGCGTGGCGCAAAGAGTTGGAAACACCTTGCATCGTGAAGATTAAATAACCACGCAAACTAACCTTCCTATACAACTCGGGGTCGCGCTACACAGCGCGACCCCGTTTGTTTTCTATCCTCTCTTATTCTTAAAATATCTCTACATAACTCTTTACCAAGTCGGCAAAGTCGGCTTCATTGCGCAATGGTGCCAATGAAACAGGTGTATCACTCTCGAAATATACGTCGTAGTAATCGCCGTATCCGGCCTTGAAGGCTTTTTCGAGGTAATTGTATGCTTGCTTCTTATTACCTGTCAGGGCATACAGGCAGGCTGCTTGGTAATAGAGCGAGGCATCAACATACTCACTATCGACACGCATAACGGTTTCAGCCCACTCCTCAGCCTCGGTGTTGCGACCCAACGAGGCAAGGGCAAAGCCTCGCAATGACGACATTTGGGGTTGCTCCTCGGGATAGTTTGCCACCATTTCGAAGTTGCGCACAGCACCTTCATTATCTTTCAATCGCAAGCAATTCTCGGCACGCAACAGGTACGACTTGGCATTCTCGGCATCATACATTATAGCCTCGTTGTAATAGTTGGCTGCCGATTCATAATCCTTTTGCTCGACAGCAAGCAGGCCACGTTCTTGCAAGAGTTCGACATTGCTCGGGTCGAATGTGGCTGCTATGGCCAAGTCCTCGGCAGCCTTATCGAAGATACCTTGTATGCGATACAATCGGCCTCGAGTGATGTAATACGACATATCATCGCCTTTCATTACTATGGCTTTGTTCATATCCTCAATGGCATATTCAAACTGTCCAAGGCGCATATAGCAATATGCACGATTGGCAAAGATGGAGTTGTGATAGAAATACTTTTTCTCAACTATCTCGTTCCAATCTTTGATTGAGGCCGAGTAATGATAATTATTCTTGTGAATAGTGGCTCTGATGAAGTAATAGAAGCCCTTATCTTCCGATGATTCTATAATGGTAGTCAAGGAGTTGACAACGGCATCATAATCGATTCGCGACAGCCTGTTTAGGGCAAACACCGACTTACTGTTTTCGCCGTAGAAGATAGCCGACACATAGTCATCGGCGGCTTTGCCATACTCTTTCATCTCCTCATACAAGGCACCACGTTGCATATAGAAGTCGGCATTTGAGGGGTTGGCATTCTGCGCCTTTGCAAGCATCTCATTACAATCGCCCATATTTTGTTGCTTATATGCAGCCCGAGCCAAGCCCAAGTAGGCCTCTTGGCAACGCACATCACGACGCAACAGCATCTGGTAATCATCTTGTGCGTGAGCATAGTCGCCCATTTCGCACAATAGGTCGGCACGACCCAACAGCGAATAGTATGATTGAGGGTCGAGCGTCAGTGCCTCGTTAAAGTCGGCCAAAGCCTTTACGCCATCGCCCTTCTTCTGATAGATAAGCGCACGCATCGTATAGGCCTGCGACAATTCAGCCCCTTCGTTAGCAGGGAACAGTTCTATTGCTTTATTGAGGTCGGTCAATGCAAGTTCCGACTCGCCATATCGAAAATAGTCTTTGGCACGGCTGTAATAGGCGCCGTAGTTTTGTGGATTTTCGGCTATTTGCGCAGCGTACGCACTCATAGCGATACGCACCATAGGATCTTTCAAGTAGTTCTTTTGAGCCAGCGCAATCACCGGTGTAAACAGCAATACAAGCAACAGACTCTTCAATGCAATTCTCATATCTTGTTTTTGTTTCTTATTATTTCTACATCTTATTCACGACCTGTCTTATCTCTACCAATCGCGACAACAAGCCATCAATCAAGTCGAGTCGCAACATATTGGCACCGTCCGACTTGGCTTGCGACGGGTCGGGATGCGTCTCCATAAACAAGCCATCGACACCCACAGCCACGCCGGCACGCGCCATTGTCTCTATCAATTGAGGCATACCACCTGTCACGCCCGACGATTGGTTGGGGCGTTGCAGGCTATGCGTAACATCCAAGATAACGGGATAGCCCGTCTGCTGCATTTGTGGTATTCCACGATAATCGACCAGCAAATCCTGATAGCCGAATGTTGTGCCACGCTCGGTAAGCATCACCTTGTTATTGCCGGCATCAACTACCTTTTGCGCAGCAAATTGCATCGCCTCGGGTGCTACGAATTGTCCCTTCTTGATGTTTACCACCTTGCCTGTTTGCGCAGCAGCCACAAGCAGGTCGGTCTGACGGCACAAGAAGGCGGGTATTTGCAACACATCGACATACTCGGCTGCCATACGCGCCTCCTCGGGCGTGTGTATGTCGGTTACAACAGGAACATCGAACGCTTGGCCTACACGACGCAGTATCTGCAATGCACGCTCATCGCCGATACCTGTAAATGAATCGATACGCGAACGGTTGGCCTTACGATACGAGCCTTTGAAAACAAAGGGGATGTGCAAACGGTCGGCTATACCCACAATATGCTCGGCTATGTGCATAGCCATATCCTCACCCTCTATAACACAAGGGCCTGCCAACAACAGGAAATTGCCACTATCGGCATATTTGAGTTTATCTATATCAATCATAATCTATATGTTTCATTCAAGTCCTGCCACCTCATTAAGCGTGTGCAGGGTGTGACACGCCACCACACCGGCTGTTTCGGTGCGCAAGCGCGATGCACCCAACGAAATGGGTACATAACTATTCTCTATGGCAAGCGACACCTCCTCGGGGCTGAAATCGCCCTCAGGGCCTATAAGGATACGCGCCGACGAGCCGGCTTTATAGGTTTGCGACAGGAGTTTTCGCTCCTCATCGGCATAGCAATGCGCTATAAACTTCTGCCCATCGAAAGGCTCACGCACATAGCGTTCAAAGGGGGTCATCTCGTCGATACAAGGCAACACAGCCTTCAGGCTCTGCTTCATCGCCGATATGGCAATCTTCTCGATTCGCTCCACCTTCAACTCCTTGCGCTCCGAGAAACGACACAACAACGGCACGATAGCATCAACACCCATCTCGGTCGTTTTCTCGGTAAACCACTCCATACGGTCGAGGTTCTTGGTAGGAGCGATGGCTATCTCAATAGGTCCTACCCAATGAGCCGGTTGACTACGCTCCTCGAGGATGCGCACCTTACAACGCTTGTTGTGCGCCAAGTCGATGGCTGCACGATAGAAGGTGCCACGACCATCTATCAAGCCTATTTCATCGCCTTCGACAAGGCGCAACACACGCACACAATGCCCACTTTCCACCTCGGGCAATGTGAGTGTTTCGGCTATATCGGGCGTATAAAACAGATGCATAGTTTATTTCGCTTCGGGAGTGTGTTTGTAACGGAATACCACGGCAAACAATACGGCAACCACAAGAGCGTATGCAGCAAAGACAAACCACGAGTTGGGCCAGCCATACATATCTACCACCTTACCGGCAGCGTACGAGCCTATGGTGGCACCAAGGCCGTTGGTCATCATCATAAATACGCCTTGCGCACTTGCGCGTATCTCGGGAGTTGTCTCTTTCTCTACATACAACGAACCCGATATGTTGAAGAAGTCGAACGCAACACCGTAAACAATCATCGACAAGATGAGCATCCACACGCCTGCACCAGGGTCGCCCAAGCCCAACAGGCCAAATCGCAACACCCAAGCAAACATACTGATGAGCATCACATTCTTGATACCATAACGCTTCAAGAAGAAGGGAATGAGCAAGATACACAGCGTTTCGCTCAACTGCGACAACGAAATAAGTATATTGGCGTGTTCCACACCGAATGTACCTTTATACTCGGCAATACCACCGAAATAGTTGGTCAGGTAGTCGTTGGCAAAGGCATTGGTAATCTGCAACGACACGCCCAAGAACATCGAAAAGACAAAGAAGATAGCCATACGCTTCTCCTTGAACAGTGCAAAGGCACGCAAGCCCAATGCATCGACCCAACTGCCGGCAGGCTTGTTACCACTTGTTTCGCAATGGGGCAATGTAAATGAGTACAAGCCCAACAAGATACCGATGGCAGCCGAGAAGTAGAGTTGATTGGCACTCTGTGCAAAGCCCAACAAATCGACAGCAATCATCGAGCAGATAAAGCCCACTGTACCCCACACGCGTATGGGAGGGAAGTCTTTAACAGTATCCAATCCACTCTTTGTCAAGGCATTGTAAGCCACCGTATTCGACATCGAGATAGTGGGCATATAGAAGATAACACCCAGCAAAACAGCCGTATAGAGCGACATATACTCGGTTTGTGTAGCAGCAAAAATCATACACGCCGCACTCAACAAGTGCAACATACCCAGCAAGCGTTGAGCCGGCACCCAACGGTCGGCAACAACACCCATCAATGCAGGCATAAACAACGAGGCGATACCCATCGTTGCAAAGAAACTGCCTATTTGTACACCGGTGAAGTGCAAACCACCACCCAGATATGCGCCCAATGAAATGAGCCACGCTCCCCACACACCGTATTGCAGGAAGTTCATCACGATAAGACGGAACTTAATGTTTTTCATACGATATTTTATTTAAGTTTATATTCTTCGTTTCTGTAGTATTTGTTGTATCAGAGCAGCCTCTTCATACGCCTCTATCGCAACAGCACGCTCCTTGCGCGCCTCCAACTCGGCATCGCTCAGTCGCTCAAGGTTGGTTTCGATATTCTCGGCCACCTCTTGCTTGGCAGCCGCCTCCTGCTGTTCAAGTTGCGACATCTCAAAGCCGGCCCTGCGCATAACCTCGGCACCGACGTATATAGGCATAGAGGTGCGCAACGCTATGGCAACAGCATCCGACGTACGCGAGTCGATAAGCACATCGCGACTGCCATTACTCATAACTATATGCGAGTAGAATATGCCATTCTCGAAGCGATAGATATCCACCTCCTTAAATTGCAACCCGAAGGCATCGCCCACGTTGGCAATCAGGTCGTGCGTCATAGGGCGAGGAGGCTGCAAGTTCTCAAGGCGTATGGCTATCGACTGGGCCTCGGCAGTACCCACAACAACAGGAACACGTCGCGTGCCGCCCTCCTCGGCCAGCACAAGCAGATACGCTCCCTGCTGCAAGTGGCTGTATGATATGCCCAATACCGTAACCTTCACTCTATCGGCTTCCATTGCATCAAAAAAACTTTACACTATTAATCTGCAAATATACACAATCTTGCGAAATGTTACAGCGTTTAGTTAGTTATAGAATTTAAAAAGTCGGCAAAACAAGCACTTTACATCCCGTCGCCCAATACAAAACGTATAGGAGAGGCTGTGCGCACAGACACAGCCCCTCCTAACAAAATATTCTTCAGTAAAAAATCAGCACTTGCCGGGGCAGGTGGGCTTTATCTGCTTGAAGAAGTCGTTGCCTTTGTCATCAACAAGGATGAATGCGGGGAAGTCAACAACCTCGATTTTCCAGATAGCCTCCATACCGAGTTCGGGATACTCAAGGCACTCTACTTTCTTGATGCTGTTTTGCGCCAAGATTGCTGCAGGGCCACCTATACTGCCAAGGTAGAAGCCTCCGTGTTTGTGGCAGGCATCGGTAACTTGTTGGCTGCGATTACCCTTGGCAATCATTACCATCGAGCCACCGTTGGCTTGGAAGAGGTCAACATACGAGTCCATACGACCGGCTGTTGTAGGGCCAAATGAGCCTGAAGCCATACCTGCGGGGGTCTTGGCTGGGCCGGCATAATATATGGGGTGATTCTTCAAGTACTCGGGCATAGGCTCACCGGCATCGAGGCGTTCTTTAATCTTAGCGTGAGCGATGTCACGACCTACGATGATTGTACCGTTGAGTGAGAGGCGTGTTGCTACGGGATACTTGGTGAGTTCGGCAAGTATCTCGCTCATAGGACGATTGAGGTCAATCTTCACGGCATTGCCTTCGCCGGCTTGACGCAATTCCTCTGGAATGAGTGTCGAGGGTTGGTCGTCGAGGCGTTCAATCCACAAACCGTCTTTGTTGATTTTGGCCTTGATGTTACGGTCGGCCGAACAAGAAACGCCCATACCTACGGGGCAAGAGGCACCGTGACGGGGCAGACGGATGATGCGAATGTCGTGTGCAAAGTATTTACCACCAAATTGGGCACCGAATCCCGATGCTTGTGCTGCTGCCAATACCTCTTTCTCCAACTCTACATCGCGGAAGGCTTGACCCCACTCGTTACCCTCGGTGGGCAGACGGTCGTAATACTTGGCCGATGCCAATTTTACGGTCTTGAGGTTGGTTTCGGCACTTGTTCCACCTATTACGAATGCAACGTGATAGGGAGGACAAGCAGCAGTACCCAAGGTCTTCATCTTCTCGACAAGGAAGGGAACGAGTGTCTTGGGGTTGATAAGGGCTTTGGTCTCTTGATAGAGATATGTCTTGTTGGCCGAGCCACCACCTTTGGCCATAAAGAGGAAGTTATACTCCATACCATCGACAGCAAAGAGGTCGATTTGCGCAGGGAGGTTGCAGCCTGTGTTCACCTCATCATACATATTGAGGGGAGCGTTTTGCGAATAGCGAAGGTTCTCCTCGGTGTAGGTTTTATATACACCCAACGAGAGGGCTTCTTCATCGCCACCACCTGTCCACACTTGTTGGCCTTTCTTACCCATTACGATAGCCGTACCGGTATCTTGGCAGAAGGGAAGCACACCCTTGCAGGCTACCTCGGCATTGCGCAACATAGTGAGGGCTACAAACTTGTCGTTGTCGCTGGCCTCGGGGTCGTGCAATACTTTAGCCACCATTTCGTTATGCTCGCGACGCAACATAAACGACACGTCGCGCATAGCAGCGTTAGCCAACTTGGTGAGAGCCTCGGGCTCAACTACGAGCATCTCGCGCCCGTTACACTCGCTTACCGATACGTGTTCCTTGGTCAAGAGATAATACTCGGTATTATCGGGCTTGGCATTGGGGAACATAGGTTGATACTTAAAAGGTTTTGTTGCCATAGCAATATCTTATTTTTAGGTTATTTTCTTGTACTGCAAACTTACACAAAATAGTTCAATAAAATACCTATATCGGCAAGAAAGTTTTGCAACATAAGAAAAATTGTGAAACAACCCTCAATGGCTCTTATAAAACAAAAATTCGCCCTTTGCCTATCGACAAAGGACGAATCGTATAGAGGTTATAACATTCTATAATCAAATGTCGGTTACAGCCTTACGGTTGGCCATACTACGCTCAAAGTTTTCCTTTGAACCTACAACCAAACGGTCGTATTCGCGCAAACCAGTACCTGCGGGGATGAGGTGACCACAGATTACGTTCTCCTTCATACCCTCGAGGTAGTCAACCTTACCTACGATAGCAGCCTCGTTAAGTACCTTGGTGGTTTCTTGGAACGATGCAGCCGACATAAAGCGGGTTGTTTGCAATGCGGCACGAGTGATACCTTGCAAGATTTGCTCAGATGTAGCAGGTATTGCATCGCGCACCTCAACAGGACGCAAGTCGCGACGTATCAACGATGAGTTCTCATCGCGCAAGCGACGGGCAGTCACAATCTGACCGGCACGCAAGTTTTGCGAATCGCCTGCATCTACTACGACCTTCTTGCCCCAGATGCGATCGTTCTCGTCCATAAACTCACGCTTGTCAACAATTTGTTGCTCAAGGAAGCGAGTATCACCCGGATCGAGGATGTTTACTTTACGCATCATTTGACGCACGATAACCTCAAAGTGCTTATCGTTAATCTTCACACCTTGCATACGATATACGTCTTGTACCTCGTTCACAATATACTCTTGAACGGCTGTGGGGCCCTTGATTGACAGGATGTCGGAGGGAGTTACAGCACCATCAGAGAGAGGTGTACCGGCACGCACATAGTCGTTCTCTTGTACAAGGATTTGCTTCGACAGGGGCACAAGGTATTTCTTAATCTCGCCGGTCTTCGACTCAACCGAGATTTCGCGGTTACCACGTTTAATCTTACCGAAGTGTATTTCACCGTCGATTTCCGAAACGATAGCGGGGTTAGAAGGATTACGAGCCTCGAACAACTCGGTAACACGAGGCAGACCACCGGTGATATCACCGGCCTTACCTTGTGCGCGAGGTATCTTAACGAGTACCTCACCGGCACGCATTGTTTGACCCTCTTCGATCATCAAGTGAGCACCTACGGGCAATGAGTAACTGCGCAATACGTCGCCACTCTCGTCGAGGATAGAGGCCGAAGGAACGCGAGTACGGTCTTTCGACTCGGTAATAATCTTCTCACGCAAGCCTGTTGTTTCGTCGCTTTCGACGCGATAGGTTGCACCCTCTTCTACGTTTTCGAATACCACCTTACCGGTAGCCTCCGATACGATAACAGCGTTGAAGGGGTCCCATTCGCATATCATATCGCCTTTCTTCACGGCATCGCCATTGCTGAAATAGAGTTTCGAGCCGTAAGGAATGTTGGCAGTAGTAAGAACCATCTTGGTGTTGGGATCGACAATGCGCATTTCGGCAAGACGACCTACAACGATAAAGTATTTCTTGCCACCCTCCTCGGCATAGTCAACGGTACGCAACTCGTCGATTTCGAGGATACCATCGTAACGCGAAGTAACATTAGAAACGGCAGCAATATTTGAAGCCACACCACCGACGTGGAATGTACGAAGTGTAAGCTGAGTACCCGGCTCACCGATTGATTGAGCAGCAATCACACCTACAGCCTCACCCTTCTGTACCATACGGTTGTTCGAGAGGTTACGGCCATAACACTTGGCACAAACACCTTTCTTCGACTCGCAGGTGAGTACCGAACGTATCTCGACACGCTCGATGGGTGAATCTTCGATTTTCTTGGCAATAACATCGGTAATCTCCTCACCCGATTGTACAAGCAACTCGCCAGTGAGGGGGTGATATACGTCGTGAACCGATACACGACCCAAGATGCGCTCGCCAAGCGACGCAACAACGTTTTCGTTGTCTTTCACCTCGGTGCATACAAGACCACGCAATGTGCCACAATCCTCCTCGGTGATAATCACGTCGTGAGCCACATCGACCAAACGACGAGTCAAGTAACCGGCGTCGGCAGTCTTCAAAGCGGTATCGGCAAGACCCTTACGAGCACCGTGAGTAGAGATAAAGTACTCAAGCACCGAAAGACCCTCTTTAAAGTTCGACAAGATGGGGTTCTCAATAATTTGACCACCCTCGGCACCGGCCTTTTGGGGTTTAGCCATAAGACCACGCATACCCGAAAGCTGACGAATCTGGTCTTTAGAACCACGAGCACCCGAATCGAGCATCATATATACCGAGTTGAAACCTTGATTGTCGCTTGAGAGTTGCTTCATCAAGATATTCGACAGGTTAGAGTTAACGTGAGTCCAAGTATCGATGATTTGGTTATAACGTTCGTTGTTGGTAATGAAACCCATACTATAGTTGGCCATAATTTGCTCTACCTCGGCATAACCCTCTTTTACGAGTGCTTCTTTCTCGGCAGGGATAATTACGTCACCAAGGTTAAACGACAAGCCACCACGGAACGCCATCAAGTAACCCAAGTTCTTGATATCGTCGAGGAATTGAGCCGAGCGAGTTACACCACATACCTTGATAACACGGCTGATGATGTCGCGCAACGACTTCTTCGACAAGATTTCATTAACATAACCTATCTCTTGGGGTACATATTGGTTAACAAGTACACGACCAACAGATGTATTTTCTACAAGGTGTTCGATAGGATTACCCTCGGCATCGATATCTTTTACGATAACCGACACAGGAGCGTGCAAATCGACCTTACCCTCGTTGTAAGCAATTTCAGCCTCTTCAGGTCCGTAGAACTTCAAGCCCTCGCCCTTTGTTCCGGGACGGAGTTTTGTGATGTAATAAAGACCCAACACCATATCTTGCGAAGGCACAGTGATAGGCGCACCGTTGGCAGGGTTCAAGATATTGTGCGCACCCAACATAAGCATTTGAGCCTCGAGGATGGCCTCGTTACCGAGAGGCAAGTGCACAGCCATTTGGTCACCGTCGAAGTCGGCATTGAACGCTGTACAAGCCAACGGGTGGAGTTGAATAGCCTTACCCTCAATCATACGGGGTTGGAATGCTTGGATACCCAAACGGTGAAGAGTTGGGGCACGGTTGAGCAATACGGGGTGACCTTTCATCACGTGCTCAAGAATATCCCATACTTCGGGTCCCTTACGGTCAACTATTTTCTTGGCAGATTTTACTGTCTTAACGATACCACGCTCAATGAGTTTGCGAATTACGAACGGTTTGTACAACTCGGCTGCCATATCTTTGGGCAGACCACATTCGTGCATCTTCAACTCGGGGCCTACAACGATTACCGAACGAGCCGAGTAATCGACGCGCTTACCGAGCAAGTTTTGACGGAAACGACCTTGTTTACCCTTCAAACTGTCAGAGAGCGACTTCAAAGGACGGTTGGCCTCGGTCTTAACAGCACTCGACTTGCGCGAGTTGTCGAGCAATGAGTCAACAGCCTCTTGCAACATACGCTTCTCGTTACGCAAGATAACCTCGGGGGCTTTTATCTCCATCAAGCGTTTCAAACGGTTGTTACGGATGATTACGCGACGATACAAGTCATTGAGGTCGGATGTAGCGAAACGACCACCATCGAGGGGAACAAGAGGACGCAACTCGGGAGGAGTTACGGGAACAACCTTCAAAATCATCCACTCGGGACGGTTGCGATCCTTCGAAGCACGGAACGACTCTACAACTTGCAGACGTTTCAAAGCCTCGGTCTTACGTTGTTGCGAGCCATCCTTGCTGGCACGGTCGCGCAATTCGTAAGAAAGACCATCCAAGTCAAGACGAGACAAGAGGTCATAGATAGCCTCGGCACCCATCTTGGCGATGAATTTGTTGGGGTCGCTGTCGTCGAGCATTTGATTCTCGCGAGGCAACTCATCCATTATCTTGAGGTACTCCTCTTCCGAGAGGAGGTCGTATGTTTGATACTCCTCTACAGGACCGGGTTGTATCACTACATAACGCTCGTAGTAGATAACAGCATCGAGTTTCTTGCTGGGCATACCCAACAAATAACCTATCTTATTGGGCAATGAGCGGAAATACCAAATGTGAGCCACAGGCACAACCAATTGGATGTGACCCATACGCTCGCGACGTACTTTCTTCTCGGTTACTTCAACACCACAACGGTCGCACACAATACCTTTGTAACGGATACGTTTGTACTTACCACAATGGCACTCATAGTCCTTAACAGGACCGAAAATGCGCTCGCAGAACAAACCATCACGCTCGGGCTTGTAGGTACGATAGTTGATAGTTTCGGGTTTCAGGACTTCACCACTCGAATTTTCAAGTATCTCTTCGGGAGATGCCAAACCTATTGTAATCTTCGAGAAGTTACTCTTTATTTTATTATCTCTTCTGAAAGCCATATTTTTCTTCTTATAAAGAGTTGTTTTCTTGTTTTATATAAACCCCTGTCCCACCCTCATAAGAGGGAAGGACAAGGAAGTACCTATTATTAGTCTAATGTAACGCTCAGACCCAAACCGCGCAACTCGTGCAACAATACATTGAGCGACTCGGGGATACCGGGAGTAGGCATAGCCTCACCCTTGACAATTGCTTCGTAAGCCTTCGAACGACCTACAACATCGTCACTCTTAACGGTGAGGATTTCTTGCAAGATGTGAGATGCACCGAATGCTTCGAGCGCCCATACCTCCATCTCTCCGAAACGTTGACCACCAAATTGAGCCTTACCACCAAGAGGTTGTTGAGTAATGAGTGAGTACGGACCGATAGAACGGGCGTGCATCTTATCCTCAACCATATGACCCAACTTGAGCATATAAATCACACCTACGGTAGCAGGTTGGTCAAAGCGATCGCCTGTACCACCATCGTACAAATAGGTCTTACCATAGCGAGGCAAGCCGGCCTTGTCGGTCCACTCGTTCAAGTCGTCGAGCGAAGCACCGTCGAAGATAGGTGTAGCAAATTTCTCGCCCAAAACTTGACCTGCCCAACCGAGAACAGTTTCGAAAATCTGTCCAAGGTTCATACGCGAAGGAACACCGAGGGGGTTCAAAACGATATCAACAGGAGTACCATCGGCAAGGAAAGGCATATCCTCTTGGCGCACGATGCGCGATACGATACCCTTGTTACCGTGGCGACCTGCCATCTTATCACCTACGCTGATTTTGCGTTTCTTGGCAATATATACTTTGGCAAGTTGTACGATACCTTGAGGCAACTCATCACCTACCGACTCATCAAATTTGCGACGACGCAACTCGGCATCGAGTTCTTTGTACTTACGCAAATAGTTGATGATAGTAGCGCGTATAAGTTCGTTCTTGGCGGCATCGGCAGTCCACTTACTTACTTGTACAGTAGTATAGTCAATCTTGCTCAACGCAGCAGCAGTAAACTTGCTGCCCTTGGCAATAACATCATCGCCCAAGAAGTCTTTGACACCTTGCGAGGTCTTGCCGGCAGTGAGAGTCATAAGTTTATCAACAAGGATATCTTTCACCTTGTTCATTTTTACCTCATACTCATCCTCAAGTTGTTGCAACTTGGCCTTGTCGGTCAAGCGCGATTTTTTCTTCTTCATAGCGCGAGAGAAGATGTTGGTGCCTATAACAACACCCTTCAACGAAGGTGTAGCCTTCAACGAAGCATCTTTCACATCGCCTGCTTTATCACCAAAGATGGCACGCAAGAGTTTCTCCTCGGGAGAGGGATCTGACTCGCCCTTGGGAGTAATCTTACCAATCATAATGTCACCGGGGTTGACACGGGCACCGATGCGAATTACACCGTTCTCATCGAGGTCTTTGGTGGCATCTTCGCTAACGTTGGGGATATCGGAAGTCAACTCCTCCATACCACGTTTAGTTTCACGAACTTCGAGTATGTACTCATCGACGTGAACCGAGGTAAGGATATCCTCACGCACTACGCGCTCGTTAAGCACAATAGCATCCTCATAGTTGTAACCCTTCCAAGGCATAAATGCCACCTTGAGGTTGCGACCGAGAGCCAACTCGCCGTTCTCTGTCGAGTAACCTTCAGTGAGGATTTCGCCTTCAGTGACACGTTGACCCTTTTGACAGATAGGACGCAAGTCGATTGTGGTGCTTTGGTTGGTCTTGCGGAACTTGGGAATATTATATTCCTTGACAGCATCGACGAAAGAGGTAAACTCTTCATCCTCGGTGCGATCATAACGGATACGGATGGTTGTAGCATCAACATACTCAATTACACCGGCACCCTCGGCAGTAATCTGTGTACGAGAGTCGCGAATGAGTTGACCCTCAAGACCTGTACCTACGATGGGTGATTCGCTGCGCAACAAAGGAACAGCCTGACGCATCATATTCGATCCCATCAATGCACGGTTGGCGTCATCGTGCTCCAAGAAGGGAATCAAAGATGCAGCAATTGATGCTATCTGTGTGGGCGACACGTCCATAAGTTCCACTTGGTCGGGAGTGGCCAAGGGGAAGTCGGCATCAAGACGAGCCTTCACACGATTGTTTACAAAGTGGCCGTCATCCTTCAAGGGAGCGTTACCTTGAGCAATAACCTTACCCTCCTCAACCTCGGCAGTAAGATATACCACCTCGTCGTTGGCAAGATTTACCTGACTATCCTTAACTACACGGTAAGGAGTTTCGATAAATCCGAGGTCATTAATCTTGGCGTAAACACACAATGAAGAGATAAGACCGATGTTAGGACCTTCAGGAGTTTCAATAGGACACAGACGACCATAGTGAGTATAGTGAACGTCACGTACCTCGAAACCGGCACGCTCACGCGAAAGACCACCGGGACCCAAAGCCGACATACGACGCTTGTGAGTCATCTCGGCAAGGGGGTTAGTTTGGTCCATAAATTGCGACAAGGCGTTGGTACCGAAGAAACTATTGATAACCGATGAAATAGTCTTGGCGTTGATAAGATCGATGGGAGTAAACACCTCGTTATCGCGCACATTCATACGCTCACGGATAGTACGAGCCATACGAGCAAGACCTACACCAAATTGGTTGTACAATTGCTCGCCCACAGTGCGCACACGACGGTTACTCAAGTGGTCGATATCGTCAACGTCGGTTTTTGAGTTGATAAGTTCAATAAGGTACTTGATAATTTCGATAATATCTTCCTTAGTAAGCACCTTAATGTTTTGGTCGATGGTAAGGTTTAGTTTCTTGTTCATACGATATCGACCTACCTCGCCAAGGTCGTAACGTTTCTCCGAGAAGAAGAGGTTGGTAATAACCTCACGAGCACTTGCCTCATCGGCAGGGTCGGCGTTACGAAGTTGATGATATATATATTCGACAGCCTCTTTTTCCGAGTTGCTGGTATCTTTCTGTAGGGTGTTGAAGATAATAGCATAATCCGATGTATTGGCATCGTCCTTGTGCAAGAGGATGCTTTGCACGCCACTATCGAGGATAGTAGCAATGTGATCCTCGGTCAACACAGTCTCACGCTCGATAACGACATCGTTACGAGTGATAGACGAAATTTCACCGGTATCTTCATCAACAAAGTCTTCTACCCAAGTGCGCAAAACGCGAGCAGCCATACGACGACCAACGGCTTTCTTCAAGTTGGTCTTTGTAACCTTCATATCTTCGGCCAAGTCGAAGATTTCAAGAATATCGCGGTCACTCTCAAAGCCAATAGCACGCAACAAGGTAGTTACGGGCAACTTCTTCTTACGGTCGATGTAAGCATACATCACGTTGTTAATATCAGTAGCAAACTCAATCCACGAGCCTCTGAAGGGGATAATACGGGCCGAATAGAGTTTAGTACCATTGGCGTGAGTGCTTTGTCCGAAGAACACACCGGGCGAACGGTGCAATTGCGATACTACGACACGCTCGGCACCATTAATTACAAAGGTAGCCTTCTCGGTCATATAGGGGATAGGACCTAAATATACATCTTGTATAACAGGTGCAAAATCCTCGTGATCGGGGTCGGTACAGTAAAGTTTTAACTTTGCCTTTAAGGGCACGCTATATGTAAGTCCACGCTCAAGACACTCATCGATAGTGTAACGAGGCGGGTCAATATAGTAATCAAGGAACTCAAGGACAAAATTATTCCTTGTATCGGCAATTGGGAAGTTTTCAGAAAAAACCTTATATAAGCCCTCATTTTTGCGTCGCTCTTGAGGTGTATCCAATTGTAAAAAGTCTTTAAAAGACTTTAATTGCACCTCCAAAAAGTCGGGATAGGGCAGTGGATTTTTTATCGACGCGAAGTTTACACGCGCTTTTCCAGTTGTAGAAGACATTAAAAGGGGATTTTGATGAACTTAATTTAAAATATAAACACAAAAGGTTAAGAATCATCGTCTTGATGATTCCTAACCTAATTACCTGAAATACAGGTTATTATTTAAGTTCAACTTCAGCACCGGCCTCCTCAAGTTCTTTCTTGAGACCTTCGGCTTCGGCTTTGGGAAGAGCTTCTTTAACAACGCTGGGAGCGCCGTCTACGAGATCTTTAGCCTCTTTCAAGCCAAGACCACAGAGCTCTTTAACTTTCTTAACCACAGCGAGTTTGTTAGCACCGGCTGCTTTGAGAACTACATCAAAGTCAGATTTCTCTTCAGCGGCAGCAGCACCTGCAGCAGCGGGAGCAGCAACAGCCACAGCAGCAGCAGCGGGTTCGATACCATACTCGTCTTTCAAAATTTGAGCAAGTTCGTTAACTTCTTTAACGGTCAAATTTACCAATTGTTCAGCAAAAGCTTTCAAATCTGCCATTTTCTTTATTTGTTTAATTGTTTATTAATCTTTTTGTATTAGGTATAGTAATTAACGCTCAGAGAGGGTTTGCAATACACCGTGGATAGTGCTGCCACCTGATTGAAGAGCCGAAATAACATTCTTGGCAGGCGATTGCAACAATGCGATAACGTCTGCAATAAGTTCGTTCTTGCTCTTGATAGCAACCAATGCATCCAATTGATCGGCACCAATGTAGAAACTTTCCTCTACATAAGCTGCTTTGAGCGCGGGGAGATCAGATTTCTTAGTGAACTCCTTGATGAGTTTAGCCGGTGCATTACCGACATTCGAGAACATTATGGTTGTAGAGCCTTTCATCACGGGAAGAAGTGCGCTGTAATCGCCTTCGAGTGACTCAAGTGCTTTCTTAAGCAACTTATTCTTAACAACCATCATCTTAATACCTTCCTTGAAGCAAGCACGGCGCAAATCGCTTGTTTTTTCAGCGTTCAACGATGTTGTTTCAGTAAGGTAGAAGCAAGAATACTCTTTAACGGTAGCTGCTATCTGCTCTATAATTGTACTTTTATCTTCCTTTCTCATAATACGTAGCTTTTATTAATTTTCATCTACTGATTTCGGGTCAACTTTGATACCCGGACTCATTGTACTTGAAAGGTAGATGCTCTTCAGATAAGTACCTTTAGCAGTAGCAGGTTTCAACTTGATCAAAGTCATAACAAACTCTTTCGCGTTGTCACGAATTTGGTCGGGAGTGAAAGAAACCTTACCTATAGAGGCGTGTACTATACCGTTCTTATCGACTTTGAAGTCAATTTTACCTTGTTTTACTTCTTTAACAGCTTTAGCTACATCGGGAGTAACAGTACCACTTTTGGGGTTAGGCATCAAGCCACGAGGACCGAGCACACGACCCAAAGCACCTATTTTACCCATAATAGCAGGCATAGTGATGATTACATCAATATCAGTCCAACCACCTTTAATCTTTTCGATATATTCGTCAAGACCTACATAGTCGGCACCTGCAGCTTTAGCAGCCTCCTCTTGATCGGGAGTACAAAGTACGAGTACGCGTACTTGTTTACCTGTTCCGTGAGGAAGTGATACTACACCGCGAACCATCTGATTTGCCTTACGAGGGTCAACACCCAAACGTACATCGATATCAAGTGATGCATCAAACTTGGTATAAGTTACTTCTTTTACCAATTCCGAAGCCTCCTTGAGCGAGTAGGTCTTCCCTGCTTCAATCTTTGCTAAAGCCAACTTTTGATTTTTTGTCAGTTTACCCATTTCAATTGAAGTTTAATGATTATTCTACCGGGAATTCTCCTTTTACGGCAATACCCAT
>JAFXIZ010000024.1 GCA_017532725.1 Bacteroidaceae bacterium | reverse complement strand
TATGGCCAATATGATAAAGGCTGCAATGAGTGATGAGGTCGATTTTACTCCTCAAACAGAGTCGGCACCCGTAGCCACCAAACTATTGGCCTTGACGCCGGGTGTTGTAACATCCTTACCCAATTTCGATAATATTGCTACGACCTACAAAGTGACTATTGAACACCACTTGCACGAAGGCGATACAATTACCCCATATCGTACCAACCTCGATGGTTGTGGATATGTGGTTGCTACAGGTCGTGATGTTTATGAGGCGATTGATACAGCAAGAATGGTTCGTGAAATTATTGATAATGTAATAATAAGGTAGTTATGTATAAACATTTTTTAAAAAGAATTTTGGATTTTACAATATCAGTTTTAGCATTACCTTTTTTAGGTATAATTTTAATACCTATTGCAATTGCTATTAAAGTGGATGATGGTGGACCTATTTTTTATAAATCTCCACGTGTTGGTAAAGATTTTAAAAAGTTTTATATGTATAAATTTAGATCTATGAAAGTTAATTCTCCAGATTTGAGGAATTCTGATGGTGGTACATATAATTCAAATACAGATTATAGAGTTACAAAAGTAGGTAAATTTTTGAGGGAAACAAGTCTTGATGAGTTGCCCCAATTATTTAATATTGTAAAAGGCGAAATGAGTATAATTGGTCCTCGTGCAGGAGATTGGGAGAGTGTAGATACTTATAGAGATGACGAAAAAGATAAAACAAAAGTTGTACCTGGTTTAACAGGCTATTGTCAAGCATATTTTCGCAATAGTGCATCTGTTCGCGATAAGCGTCTTAAAGACGCTTGGTATGCCAATAACATATCATTTATGCTTGATGTTAAAATTTTTTTTAAAACAATACAAACTGTACTTAAACACGATAATATTTATACGAATTGATATTGTTTTGTTTGAAGTAGTTCCTATTAAAGACATGAATATTTTGTACCTTAAAACATATTACTCACCCGAATCGGTTGCAAGTGCATATTTAGATGATCAAATTCAAGAGACTTTTGCTCGTGAGGGGTATAAGATAGAACTCTTTACACCTACACCATCGCGAGGGTTAGATAAAGAAACGATTAAGAAATATCGTAAAATTCGCGTAGAAGAGAAACTGAATGGACTATTGACAGTACGCCGTTTCCCTTTGTACGCCGAGGGTAAAAATCCGATATTTAGAGCTGTGCGATATTTTATTCAGTGTATAGAAGTTTTTTTTATTGGTGTATTCAATAAGCACGCTAAAGATGCTGATGTGATAATGGTTTCAAGTACTCCTCCCATTATTGGGCCTACTGCGGCTTTGATAAAGAAGGTGCGTCATATTCCCATCGTTTATAACTTGCAAGACATTTTCCCTGACTCGTTGGTAGGTGCCGGTATGACACACAAAGGCTCTTTGCTGTGGAAGATTGGGCGTATTATTGAGGACTTTACCTATAGAAATTGTGATAAGATTGTCGTTATTTCAGAAGATTTAAAACGCAACATTATGGCAAAAGGTGTGTCGGAAGAAAAGATTGAGGTTATATATATATGGGTTGATGAAAACGCTGTTGTACCTATAGCCAAAGATGACAATATATTGTATGACGAATTTTCCTTGCCTAAGGATAAGTTTTATGTAGTATATGCCGGAAATTTTGGCAATGCTCAAAACATAGATGTGATAATTCGTGCAGCAGAACAACTCAAGGAGCATCAAGATATTCAATTTCTGCTGTTTGGTACCGGCGGGCTTATTGATGACTTTAAGAAACTTGTATCAGACCTTCATCTCGATAATGTGTTATTCTTCCCATTGCAACCTTATAATCGCGTTTCTTATGTTTATAGTTTGGGTAGTGTGGGTATAGTATCGTGCAAGAAAGGTATTGGCAAGGGGGCTATGCCGAGCAAGACGTGGAGTATTATGTCGGCAGGAACTCCGGTTGTTGCCAATTATGATACCGATACCGATTTGCAGCGTATTATAACATCTCATAATCTTGGCGTATTTTCCGAGGCTGACAATGTACAGGAGTTGGCCGATGCCATTCTTTATATGTATAATAATCCTTCTCTCTGCGAGGAGTCTGGTCGCAATGCGCGTCGATATGTAGAGGAAAACCTTACTAAAGACGTAGGTACAAGCAAATATATTGAGGTTGTAAAATCTGTCGTTAACAAGTAACCCCCTATGCTCATCGATAATAATTTGCTAAATACGGTTACTGCGCAGGCGAGGGAGTCGGCGCGGTTGCGAATGAATTACAATCTGCACGAGTCGCTCGATGCGAAGGCGCAGCGTTTGCTCAATGCGCTTGAGCCGGGTACGGTGTTGCCCATACATCGCCATCGACACACAGCCGAGACGTATGTGTTGTTGCGTGGTCGCATTGATGTTATGTTCTACAATGACTGTCGCGAGGAGGTATGCCGTTATGCTCTCGATCCCTTGCAGGGCAATTATGGCGTGCACATTCCAGCAGGACAGTGGCATACGCTTGAGGTTAATGAGTCGGCCGTCATTCTTGAGGTGAAAGACGGACCATATACCCCTCTCGACCCCGAGGACTTGATGAAGTAAACAAATCTATTTTATATAGGGCTATATGAGGCAAGCATTCGTTACAAGGATGCTTGCCTTTTTTTGTTCTGGAGCGATAATGTTTCTGCCGGAGTTTTGCTCAACATTAATCTATTCCAACAGTTGCCTTAATTGTGCTTTTATACGATGAATGGAACTCTTTACAGTACCTTCTTTCATCGATAAGTATTGTGCTATCTCGGCGTAAGAGTATCCTTGCAGGCGACGTGTTATAATCTCTCTGTCGCGAGGTGCCAACATCTCTATTGCACGGTACAGTTCGCTTATCGAATACGATTCATCGGGTCGCATTGCTTCATCTACCATATCAATACCCTCTCCATTATAGGCGTTTCGGTTTGCGGCACTATTTATCTCGTTTAGGTATATATTGCGCATAATTGTTTTCAGCCACGCACCTGTTGTGCCACAGTCCCTATACCTATTGGCATTATGGAGGCTGCGATATACTGTTTCTTGAAAGAGGTCTTCGGCCTCTTCATTGTTGTAGTGAGTCAGTTTGTTGGCATACCCCAACAAGTCTGCTTGATGTTTTAATATAAAACCGGCGAGGTGTGAGTATTCTCCCTCCGTTGTCGATGTTTCGTTACAATTCATACAGCCTATAATATTGGGTCGGATTTTGAAATTGAGCATTAAATTACAAAATAATGTCAATAAAAACTAATGTGTTTCTATTTATAGCATCTACAATAATAAAAAGAGTGACACCGAACGATTATTAGTGTCACTCTTTCAGATGATTAATTAATAAAAACCTTTTGTAGATAATTATTAAATTTTGCTGCGATATTTATTAATTTTAATTAGTCTTTGTTCTATTACACTATTATTATAGGATGCGTATTCTTTGCTTTTTGATGCAACTAATTCCTAATGCTTGCGCAGGTCGAAGAATTTGACGGGCTTGCGACTCATCGGGGGAAATTGCAGTTGTGTAATATGCTCGGGCGAAACAAATCTTACGGTAGGTGCCACTCGTATTTTGGCTCGGAATAGGTCTTTTATCTCTTTCTCAAGGCGTTCGCTTTCTTCTTCTGTTCCTACGCGTATCAATATTTCGTCTGTTCCTATATTGTTGGTATATACCTCTACAACATAGTTCTTCACTGCGGGAATATTCTCAAGTATATCGAACAGTGCAGGTGGGTATAGGGTAGTACCTTTATATTTTATCATTTGTCCCTTACGACCTAATACGGGCGAAAGTCTTATCGTATTGCGACCACACGCACAAGGCTCGCTATGGCGGTAGCATATATCGCCGGTCTTAAATCGCAACAAGGGCATACCCTCTACTTGCAGGGTGGTTATGGTCACTTCGCCGGCTTCTCCTTCTGCTACAGGGTTATTATCGTCGTCAAGGAACTCTACTATGATAAGGTCGGGCTGGAGGTGACCTCCGTGAAATTGGTTACATTCGGTAAACGATGATTGCATCTCGGTCGAGGCGTATGTCGAGTGCATTTCTATATCGCTCCAATGTTCCCTAATGCGTTTGCCCAAGGTATTCAGTTCGTAGTCGGGGTAGGTGCGTAGCGACTCACCTATACATATACACTTCTTGAGTGACGATTGGCGATAGTCGATACCGTTACGCTCGGCATAGTCTATCAGTTTCAGCAAGAACGAAGGTATCACCATACCACAAGTGGGGTGAATACGGTTGATTGTATCCCATTGTAATTCGGGTATTCCGTTGCCCACGCGACACACACCCATACCCAACTCTCTCGCTCCCATAAAATAGGCAAGTCCTGCCATAAATCGGCGATCGATGGTGGTCATCAGTTGCATCACGTCGTTGGCTGTGCAACCTGCTGTCGTAAACGATAACACCTCGTTATACGATAGGCGTTGCAAGTCGTTCTCGGTAAGAACAAAACTGACGGGTGTTCCCAATGTACCCGACGTTGTGATGTAATCGATTATCTTTTCGCGTGGTACGCATATAAAATCGTCGTTATACTGTTGCAGGTCGGTCTTGGTTGTGACGGGCAGTTGTTGCAAGTCTTCGATGGTGCGTATCTTATCTACATCGATATGATGCTCCTCAAACATTCGCTGATAGAACAGTGAATGTGCTTTCAGGTATTGCAAAGCCTCTACAAGAAGTCCTTCCTGATATTGTTTTATCTCTTGTTGTGATGCAAACTGTATTTGTGGATTTCGTTTCATATTTTGGGAGTATGTTTTTTAATTTTTTCTTCTATTGCTTGGCGTTCTCCGGCGCGAGGAATGGCAAGGTTCAGTGCTTTTTCCCATTCGCTTATGGCTTGTTGTACATTGCCTTGCGACAGATAGTAATCGCCTGCCAATGCGTGGGTATGGTATAAATGTGGATTACTGTCGATGTAACGTTGCAGTGTGTCTGCTGCTACTGTGCGAGCATCATCTGCTGCTTCTCTTATGTATTTGGTCAGCCGTCTATAGGTCACAATGTCATTGTAATGATTGTTGATAAAGGCAGTATCGGCTGCTATTGTTAATGAATTGTCGTATAGAGGCATCGTATCATTGGCATCGCTGAATATGCTATCGAGATTGTATGCAATAAATGCACCCGACTGCCACGGTGCTGTTGATACCCACATTGTGCGTTGTTTCGGTGCGAATATCACAGCGTGGTGTGCTATAGATTGGTTGAGCGACAATTCATTGCACTGACCTATATATTTACCACCTTCGCCCTTATAGTCGCGTAGAATATCGGCTACGTCTTGCGTTGTAACAGGGGCAAGGCTGTCAATCAGTGCCTCTATGCGTGCATATCGATGTGGGCTGTCGCTGGTTGCTATATTCTCTTGGTTACGACTGTCTGTCGCAAAGGTATCACTTTGGTAGTGATTGGTGCTGATTATGTGGTTGCCCTCGGTGGTAAATAGAGCCATCTTATCGGGCGACTTTTCTATGATAGCAGCCTTGCCATCGCTTGCCGAGCCTATGAGGATACTTTCCGAAACAAAGGTGCGTCGTGAGTCGGCTATCTTGTATGCCTCCTCGATGTTGCCTGCATATTGCAGTATTTCGCGAGCCAATATCGAGATGGGGGTTGCCGTAGTTGTGGGCAATGTCCCCTTCGAGGCATTGATAGTAACCGTCAGTCCGGCCTCGTTCATACCCGACAATACACCTATCATTCCAGCCCAGCCTACCGATATGTATTTATATCCACTGTCGGGAGCACACACAGTAATAAGTTTGTTATGGGCAAAATCATCTCCCATATAGAAGTCGAAATTTCGCCCTACAAGCAGTGTCGAGTCGCTTGCAGCATCATCCCATACGGCAAACGAACTGCATCCCACCAACATATAATCTTGCATCAAGTGCCCTATGTCGTGTGCTGCGTGATAGTTCAGTTGACGTTGATAAGGTGTGCCTATAAAGTCGTATTCGTGGGTACAATGATGAGCCATTGCGGCAATCTCGGTGCGATACTCCTCATTGATATTATGCCCCAAATCTCTATTGAACAATACAAGAATGTATCGTAAGAAGTTGATATAACTGCGTGAGGGGATAATTCGGTATAATTCGTTGACAAAGACACTCTCTTGATAATACAGCAGTGAGTCGGCCAATGCGCCGAATGTATCGCCACGTTCCACGGCATCGCCTTCTATCTTCAGTTCCCACAATCCGTATTCATTTTGTTGCATCATACCTCTATTATAGTATTTGCAACCAATCGAATCGGTCGTGTTGTATTGCGAAAGTCTTTGAGGTGATATATATGGCTCTTGCAGGTCGGTTGTCAGGTACAGTACTACCGATGCAATAATACCCACCACAGCCACAACCGTAGGTATAGCGAGTATGATAAGTAATATTTTTAGTAATTTACGCATAACCTATTTTTTTAGCCAGATACTCCTCTCCGAGAAATTCGGCGCAAGTTAGTAATGAAGTAAGGCTCACGCCCAATGCTCCGTGAATATTGATACTCTGTCCGGCAAAGTAGAAGTTCTCCAATCGGGTGCGAGTGGGCATAAAGCAACGTTGTGGGTCGTGATAGTCCTTGGCGAGTCCGTAAGCCGAGCCTTGTGCCGTACCGGTATAATCGCGATAGGTGAGGGGCGAAGATGTTACTATATGTTCCACTTTGTCGGCGTAATCAAACCCTTGTGAGGCAACAAATTGCAGTATATCGGCTGTTTTGCGCTCTTTGTATGCAAGATACTCTTCGCCTCGGTGGCTTACGGTAGTACCTTCCCATTGCTTCACCTCGTCGTAGGGCATTGTTATCAGTATAGTTATTACATCGGCATACTTTTGTTCAACGCTTGTCGCTTGTGATGTAATGAGGCACCCTTTCTCGCCGGCTTCGTTATACCAAGTATCGCGCTTGCCATATACATAATGGTTGTAACGTTCGTAAGGATATGCGCCATCTTTCATCAGCAGATATAGGGTAAATACGCCATACGAGTTGGGCATATCGGCGATGCGACGGCGATATATCTTCTTAATGGCCGGTGTATCTTCTATAAGGGGAATGGCTACTTGTGGATGAATGGTGCATATATATAGCTTACCCTCAATGTGTTCCTCGCCGTTTACTTCAATACCTGTCACCTTTGTTCCGTCGGTCTTGATGCGTGTTACATTGCAATTGGTGCGTACTGTTCCACCGTTTTCTTCTATAACCCTTGCCAACGCATCGGTCACTTGCATCGAGCCTCCTACAAGACGATACGAACTCTGTATATAAGAGTTGTTTACCATAGCGTGACTGTACAACGTCGATTTATCGCGCACACCACCGTACAATTGTGCAGTGCCGGTAAGTACTCGTTGCAACGTCTTGTTATCGGTCGTTTCTTCTATAAATGCCGATGCCGACTGGTAGAAATAACGCATTCCTCCGTCCGAGAATGTACCTCGTTGCAGGCTCTCTACGCTCGATGTATTGCCCACTTCCTGTAGCGTGGCAATATATTGTTGCAAGGTGGCGCGCTCTTTAGGAAATTGTTGCAGCATATTTTCCATAAAGTTCTCGTAGCCCATTCCTATCTTGTATATTCCACTGTCGAGGTGTATATGGTCAAAACCGGTAGGCTCAAGGCGTTGCAGTTGTATCTTGTCTATAATACCAAGGTATTTCCATATTTGGTGCATCAACTGTCCTTCATCAAGACTGCCGATGTAGTGTATGCCGGTATCGAGTTTTCGACCGTATCGAGGGAATGTTTGGAAACACCCCCCCAACAAGTCGTTTTTCTCCAATACGCATACCGAGTGACCCTCTTTCGAGAGGATTGCTCCACATTCAAGACCGGCAAGTCCACCACCTACTATTATCACATCATAACTTTTCATCTTCTCAATATATATATAGTATTAGATGTATATTGGTCGTTTTGTAATGTTTCTATATTTAGATTATTTTGTCTTGCAATATCGCGCATTTGCGATTCGGTGATGAAACACAACTCCTCTACAGTCTTGTTAAAGCGCAGAATTTTAGTCGAGAATACTTCAGTAAGTTGTGTCACACCGTGCTTCTTGTGGCTTGCATTGCCATCGCGTACAATAATCATACCCCCTTCGTTTAGATGCTCGGCACAACGTGTCAGCAGCATACTCTGTTGCTCGTAACTCATATAATGGAGCATATCATTGAGGACAAAGACATCGCTCATAGGCATATCGTATTGTAATGAATCGGCGCAAACGAAATGTAAGTTTTCGCCTCTTGCAAAGCCGTTTTGAGCCACCGTTATTTTATCCTCATCGTAGTCTATTCCGAGTACTTGGCGTTCGGGACAGTACATCGATAGCATATATCCCAAGTATCCATATCCACAACCTATATCGGTAATGCAGGCTGTGCGTGGTATCAGTTGGTGGAATATGCGATAGTTGTCCTCCATTTTTACTTTTATACGGGTGTACCACTCTACAACAGGACCTTTATAGGTGAAGTTTCTTACAAGTCGTTCATAGAAGTAGGGATTGTCGGGGCCATCGTAACGCGCACATAGTGCTGCATATTCACGCTTGAAATATTGCGATATTTTCTTGGTACGTTCGCTGTAACCTACACCGTACGAGGTATCATCGGGCATAATGCGTTGCAATGCCTTGACAACTACGGTCGAACTGTTCAAGTGGAATGATTGCCTACGGGTCAGTGCCTTGCTCAATCCGTAGAATATGATAGGTTGAATCTCGGCATTCAGTTCTTCGGCCAAGTTAAACGCCCCCTTGTGGAAACGTTGCAACTTGCCGTCGGCCGAGCGTGAGCCTTCGGGGAATACCACGATTGAGTATCCTTCTTCAAGTTTTTTGCCCAACTTCTTGATGCCGGCCTCTTGTCCGTCGCCTACATAGTGGAAGCCCAAGTATCGTACAATTATACCAAACACAGGCGAATTATACACCCACTTCTTGGTAACCATTACAATGCGTGGCGACAGTGCGAAGGTTAGCAGTATGTCGATGAACGACGAGTGGTTGATAATGATTACCGATGGCTTGCCCAATGTTTCGGGTGTTATATCCTCATATATTTTCTTTCCGGCAAAGCAGAAGATAATAAGTTTGCACATTTTGTGTGCGCAGTACGATACAATATATTGCTTGCGCTTGCGACCTATGGGCAGAGGTAGTATAATTGCTATAAGAATACTTATAAGAACGCATCCTATAAAGAACTCAAGGAACAGCAGTATCGAACTTGTAAGGCTTATCAGTGTGTAAGGGGGCAGACCTTTGGAGGCAGGGTTACCGATGAACATATTGAATATCACCGGCTCAACCGTGTAGGCCACCAATACTACAGCAGCCATACCTATAATGGACAACAATGATATGCTATGCAATGCAGGATGCTGTGCAAATACCATTGCTCCCATACCCACAACCGTTGTAAACGCCGAGCAGAAAATTGCCGTCTTGTGTGAGTTTATCAGTTGATTACCTCGTGCATATTTGTTTTGGAGTCCGTCCATAATAAAGATGCTGAAGTCATCGCCTATGCCGAAGATAAAGGTTGACAATATTATATTGACAATATTAAATTCGATACCTATAAGTCCCATTATACCTATGATGATAATCCAACTGACACACATCGGCAAGAAACTGATAAGTGTAAGTTCAATGCGACCGTATGATATAAGCAGGGCAATGAAAATAATGGCCGAAGATACCATTAATATGTAGTTGAAGTCATCCTTCACGGCCTCTACCCATTGGTTGGTAAAGTAACTGCGATCGAATATTACTACATTCTCGACATCGGCAAATTGTGCATATACAGCCTCTTTATTCTCTTGTGACAGCGTTACTTGTGTAATAAGCATCACAATACCTTCGGCCGAGCAGTACCATTGTTCAAAGAGGCGACCCTCCTCGGCATTAATTATTTCGTTGTAGTTGCAGGGTACAAATTCGCCGTTGAGCCACTTGTCGAAACGGGCAAAGGCACTCTCCTTGAAGTTATATCGGTTGCATTGTTGTTTCACCTCGTTCCATACGGCATCCTTGCGCTCTTGGCTCCAATACTCATTCCACTTGGCTATGCGTTCCTCTTGTTCTTGAGGAGTGTAGAAGAAACTCTCGGCTGTTACAACCTCTTTTATCAGCGAGTCGGCACATAGTGCTCGCAGGCGACTGTTGGTTTGCTTATAGGCTGTTGTTGCCTCTTCCATATCCTTGCCAACGCTCACAAACATAATGTTCTGTTGCGAGTTGTCAATAAGCGTGTTGAGTTTCGTTTCGCTTGCCATTATATGCTCGGGTGTGTAACTCAATGACATCATATTGTTGTCAAAGCCTACGCGCGATGACAGCATTGCGCAAGATATGGTAAGCAGTACAAGGCACACCAACAGTACCTTATTGCGCTCAAATTGGTAGGCATTGATGCGCTCGATGATGCGCAACAATATGTTCTGTTCCTTGGTGGCATCGCCCTTGAGAAAGTGTGGCAGATAGATGAGGCAGAATAGGGTAGTGCCTATAAGTGTCATCGAGGCAAACAGTCCGAAGTCTTGCAGAATTTGCGATGAGGTAAACAACAAGGCAAAGAATGCGGCGATTGTGGTAAAACTGCCTATTGTCAGTGGCATAACCAACTCGCCTATGAGTTGCTCGATGTTTTTAATGTGGTTCTGATGTGCCAGCATATGTATCGAATAACTCAGCGATATACCCATAACAATAGAGCCTATACCTACCGATATCGATGATATACTATCTTGTGTTAAATATATGATGGTGAGAGCAAACAGTGCTCCAAAGCCCACAGTAGGCAGCATCAACAGAATAGAGAGTTTGCGCTTGAATGCCAACAGAATGAATACGACAATAATAAGTAATGCTATCGACATAGTTACCATTGTGTCGTGTTTGATTTGTCGTGCATTGTAAACGCTTACCGATGGGCCTCCGAAGTATTCTATCTTGATATTGGGTTGCGACGCCTTGAAGTTCTCAATCTCTTGTTCTATAATATCTACCAATATTGCGTTCTTGTCGGTGCGACCTGTATTGTATTGGGGCGTGATAAAGATAAGCAGAGTAGAACTGTCGGGCGAGAATATATGGTTGTCTATAATATTATACGACGTATTTACCTGCAACTCTTGCAGGTGGCGCATAGCGTGGCTCGATAATCCTATAGGGTCGGATATGATGTTTTCCTTTGTTGCCATACCTATGGGAGACAACAATTGCATATAGCCACGCTGCATAGCACCGGCTATACCTTCGGTTGTTGTCAGGCTGTCGTAGCGTGCGTAGTCGTACTCATCGACAAAGAGTGGCAAGTTTTTCCTTACGAAATGATTGACACTGCTTATTGTTGTGTTGTCGATGTGTGTCAGTATGTTTTTTATGAGTGAGTCGGTATTATTTTCTTGCAGGCTCGCTCCATAATCTTCGGCACAATTTATCAACTCATCGGTACTTGCTTTCCAGCCATCCTCTGCCGAGAACATAACGATGATTTTATCCTTTACCTTCAGATTTTCAAACACCTTGTTGGTGTAGTCTTCTTCTCCCTTTTGTGGGAAGAAGGAGGTAATGTTTTCTTCAAACTTTATCTGTGTAGCGCAATATATCATTGCTCCTGTCCATAACAGCAGTGTGATATACAACAGTGTTTTATGTCTTTCAAAATAATGATATAATGCGATGAAAAAGTTTGCCATAGGTCGTTATTCCTTTTCTGTTATGCCTCTTTATTTGTTTCTCTTGCTCTTGCGTGCAATAAGCAAGATAATATATGTCAGTATGCCGGCTATGATGCTGCATATAGTTGCAAAGATAACACTTCCAACTAAATACTGCACAAGTACTTGTGTAATATTCTCAAATGATATATTCTGATAACTCATCTCAACCGGCGCCCCCAACACCTTGCAGCCTGTTACATAACTGCCAAATAGGATAAAGGGTATCATCGGGGGGATGCTTATGTTGGAAAAGATTACCGATATTACCTTATTGAGCCGTAGAACTTGAGCCATAAATATGGTACAGATAATCTGATATCCCCAAATGGGTATGATGCCCATAAAGATTCCCAACATTACCGACAGTGTAAACTCTTTATTGCCTACATTGCTGTTTATTAGTTTGTTGGTCGATTCTTTGATATTGCTCCACGTTAGTTTCCTGAAGAAGTTGCGAGGCCATATCCACAAGGCTGCCATAAGTACCAATACGGTGTTGACAAGGCTTATACGGGTAAAGTCTTGTAGGGGTCGGAAGTGCGATACACGCTCGCCCTCGGGTGGATAATAGACGTGAATGGGTATATTGCGTACCGGCACACCGTTCCAAGCCGAGAATACAAGTATTTCCAATTCAAACTCATATTTGGCTGTATAATGTTTCATACTGCCTATCTTATTCAACGGATACAATCGATACCCCGATTGGGTATCATCCATCTTAATTCCGGTTTCGAGTTTAAACCAGAAGTTCGAAAATTTATTGGCAAATGTATTCTTGCCGGGCATATTATCGGCCGTAAGATTGCGCGCGCCTACCAATAGTGCGTCGGGGGTCTTTTCAATCTCCTCGACGAATGTAGGTATATCGTAGGCAAAGTGCTGTCCGTCGGAGTCTATTGTGATAGCGTAACGAAAGCCGGCTTCGCGGGCGGCATTCAGTCCGTTGCGCAGCCCTACACCCTTACCCATATTCTGCTCGTGTGTGATAACCTTGATGAATGGGCGTGCTGCAAGTACCTCTTGAGTATTATCGGTACAGCCGTCATTTACAACAAATATGTCGTGACAATATTGCCACACATCATCTACGACACGACCTATAGTCTTGCCATTGTTGTAGGTGGGTATGATTATTGCAATGCCCAACTCTTTGAGCCTTTGTGGCATATTACAAGTTTCGGTTGTCATTTGGGGCGATATGTACATTTAAGTTTCAATAATACAGCCTCTTCCGATGCTACTTCGGCTCGACAATTCCATAACTCTTCACTCTTGTCGAGTGTGATGCGAATGGCAAGGTCGCTATGCTTGTCGGGGATAATCATACCCACAAACTTACAACTTGCCACGTTGCAGGTGGTAAGGGGGTATCCGATTATTTCTTGTGCGCACTCCTTGATAACCTGCAAGGTGCATACGCCCGGTGTAACGGGTGTACAGGGGAAGTGCCCGTTGTATATAGGATGCTGTTTGTTCAGTCTTACGGCAACGGTATGGGTGTTGCCTTCCGATACTATTTGCTTGATGTTATAAAAGTCGGGTAGTAACATTATTCGGTTGTTTGCTTTGTTT
Source organism: Bacteroidaceae bacterium (assembly GCA_017532725.1). Taxonomy (GTDB): domain Bacteria; phylum Bacteroidota; class Bacteroidia; order Bacteroidales; family Barnesiellaceae_A; genus Barnesiella_A. The sequence continues at coordinate 1,971 of JAFXIZ010000024.1, read as the reverse complement.
CGATAGGTTTGAGGGTTATTTTCATACCTATCCATTTATGTTTTATCTTTGTTTCTTGGCTTTGTGGATTGTAGGTGATTTTCCCCGAGGCAATACCTTTGCCTCCTTTCATCACAATATTGCCCTGTTTATCTTTACTTATTTTCCCCTCGTATTGGGGTAGAAATAGTAGCGAGAAGTCGTTGTAGAGCAGTTGCCATATTTGAGGCTTGTCGAGGAAATCGATACAGTTGTTGAGTTTGTATCCCTCGGGCGATAGTGTGAGGTCGAAAAGACTTAACCCAAAGTAGGATGTTGCCACCAATCGTACTCCGTTGTCGGTAGAGCGTGCCATCATTATGCCACCTTGTGCTGTTTTACCCATCTCTATGCCGAAGTCGTATCGACCTGTTATTGAGTCGGTCGCATAGATTTCGGGTGCAAGAGTGCCTCCTACAACCGTGCGATTGCAACTGCACAGTGTAGAAACGACTATAAGCAGCAATGCTGCCCAACTATATAGCGAGGCGTGGGTCATCGTTTTTCAGCGTGTTGAAGCGACGGTTGGTAAACTTATAGAGGGTGTAGTCTTGCTCATTCTCGTAGAATGTAAGTCGGGTCACTGCCATATCTTTCTTGGCAAGATATATTTCGATGCGTTGTATGTAGTTACTTACGCCCGATTTGCGTGGAGTTACCGTTATGATATAATGCTCGGCATTCTCTTTGTACGTTAAGTCAAAGTCGCTCGATATTGCCGACAGATTTCCTGTCATACAGGCACTTATCATTGCCTTCATTTCGTTCATCATTGTGTTCGACTTCAGTGTTACCACCGAGCGTTTTCCTCCCATATCGGTCATCAGTCGGTTGTTGGCTATTACCATTCGATAGGGCGACGGTGTCTTATAGTCGAGGCATATCTTCATATCTTTATGATAGAGGAACGTACCCTTCGAGATGACATCTTCGTTGAAAATATCTATATGTTTTATTTGCTCAAAGTCGCTTTCTATCGATTGCAGCGATTGAGTGTGTTGTTCCAATTTCCTGTTTATCTCCTCTATGTTTGCTTTACTTTGTCCTACAAGTAATTGTGATGAAATGAGGAGTAATAATGTGATAAATATATTTTTTTTCATACCTGTTGAGGTTTTAGGTCGAATAGTTCGTTTATGTTTACAATTTGGTAACCTTCGTTGTCAATCCATCTAATCAGTTTTTCGAGCAGGATGTGGCTCTCGGGCATTCGGTCGTGTAGCAATATAACACTGCCGGGGCGTATTCTCTTGACAATACGTTGCCAAGCCACTAATGGTGGGCGAACAGTATCGAGCGAGCGTATGTTCCAGCCTATGGTCGTATAGCCTCCCTCCTTCACTACCTTGCCTATTGTGGGGTTGGTAACACCAAACGGTGGGCGAAATAATCTGTATCGTTGCTCGGGTGGGGTAATACGCTCTATCAATGCCTCGCATCGGGCTACGTCGTCACGCATCTTATTCGGTGAAAACAAAGGAAAATTCGAGGTATGCGCGTAACTGTGATTGCCCAATATATGTCCCTCATTGACTATCCTTGCTGCAATGTCGGGATATTGTTCGATGTTAGAGCCTATTGCAAAAAATGTCGCTTTTATATTATACTCTTTCAGTATATCGAGTATTAGTGGCGTTTGTTGGGGGTGAGGTGAGTCGTCGAAGGTAAGCGCAATAACAGGTTTGTCGGTCTTTGCACGACACAATGTATGCACATATACCCCCGAACTGATGGATGCCGAGGCATATACAAGCCACGCAAGTAATGCAACGATGGCTGTTACTATTAGTATTACTGTTATTGCGTTCATTTACTGCTTATTAGTATAATAGAGTGTTGGTCGTGCAAGTGGTTGTATATAACAACTCTGTCGATATTGTCACGTCTTATCTCCTCAATGGCTTGCGCTACGGCCGATGCTGTGGCTGTAGGGTATTCGCCACATTGTTGTTT